>CAJCJH010000055.1 GCA_903970615.1 Rhodospirillales bacterium | reverse complement strand
GGTGTGCACCTCGTCTTCCTGCTGGGATAAACCCCGCAGGCTAGGTCAGAACACCCTGGTCAATTTTCAGTGAGCAGAACCTCGGTTTATTGGTCAGTTTTCAGTGAGCAGCAACAGTCTGCTCCGCAGTATTGACGTCGGACCCCGAGCCTTTGAAATTGGTAACCAGCGCACTTCCGAGTACGTTGATCTCGTCGGTTGGCTTCCAATACAAGCGGGCATTCGCACCTTTCGTGACATCCGTGCTCAGTGAAGTGACGGCAGAGTTCGCCGTGATTTGTTCGTAGGGATCGGTGACGTTGTATAGCACCGAGAAACTTCCCGACAAGGTATCCACGATAGGCCCGCTGATGAACGCCTTGGTGTCTCGCGTATTGAAGTCGGCCAGATTGACATCGACACTTCCTTCCAGGATGTCGGACGGCTTCTTCGTGATGATATTAATTGCGCCGCCAGTGGAATTGCGGCCGAACAAGGTGCCCTGCGGCCCCTTCAGCACTTCGACATGATCGAGCTTGACGAAGTCCTGCGCGAGACCATGCGAGAACGGCAGGTACACATTGTCGAGGTAGGTCGCAACGCTGGTATCGGCGGAGGGTACGAACACATCCGAGCCGACGCCTCGTATGTAAATGATCGAATAGCCCACCAGCTCGGAGAAGGTCAGTCCCGGTGTGACTTTCTCCAAGCCTTTCGGATTGTCGACGCCGCGTGCGGCGAGGTTATCCGCCGAAAAAGCTGAAACAGAAATCGGCACGTCCTGAAGATTCTCAGCGCGTTTCTGCGCGGTCACGACAACCTCCTGCATCACGCGATTGCCGCCGTCGCTTGGTGCCGTTGCGGCCGGTGCATTCGATGCGGGGGTGTCGGCAGAATCTCTTCCGATCGTAATCGGAGCCGCCTGCGTCAGGTCGGATGGTGGATTCGATGGCGCGCTTTCGCCGGAAATCTGTGCCGAAGCAACATTCGTCGCCACCATCGCGCAGGCACCCGCGATGGCACGCTTGTATCGTAATTTCACTCGCTCTCCTCCCCAAACAATCTGTGCCAGACAGATGCTGGCTATTCAATGCATCAGCTATCGAGCGGCGCTGAATACGAAATGCGCCGAAGTAGTCTGATGACAGCTTCGACTGGATTAGTACAGTCCACCTAGACAAGAGACTATCTAAATTAGAAAGTAATGTCTAGATACTATTGTCCAATTTATTTTGGACCGAATCGAGACGTGAAAATACCGGATGTCGATCTAGCTAAAGATCAACGCAGCTAAACAGGGAATGACAGTGACGACGGCAGCTGTCGCCAAGACGATCGATCGAAAGCCGGAATCGACTTATCGAAATAGGCTTTTTAGATCAGCGGCAATCGTGTCTTGAGAAACAATGTTGCTGCGACTTTTCCGCGTAGCAGTGCTCGGAAGCTGCTACCTTTTCAAGCCGTAGCGTGGCGCCGTTTGGAAGTCGCGGCTCGTCCGCGAGCGTTTTGGATGATCTTCGGTGACGCCATACCCGTGCTGACAGGGCCGGCATTGACGAGCAACTGACGCGCCAGTTTGGTGAAGAAGCTTTTTGTAAAAGACCGGCTGAAATACGATTGAACGACTACGAAGCTTTGCACCGTACCGTTATAGATGGCGACATTCCGCACAACTTCATCATCGGGATTGTCGATCTGCTCGAAACGCAGCCACGATAACCAGATCATCCAGCAACTCTTTGCCAGCAACTGCGTGGAGAAGGGTGGGTCATTCATTTGACCCTCGACGATCAAAGCATCGAATACGCCTTTTATCGCGTCAACGATGTTGTTCTGCAAGCGCATGAAGCGTTTACGCATGGCAGCGTCATGCGTCAAAAGTTGAGCGAGCGCATTGAAGAAAAAGCGATAGCGCCAGAGCGTCTGAATGACCTGGACGTGATAGGTCGCAGCGTCACCAGGAAGGAAGGAAACCCCGGGTTTTGCAACGCCGAGTAACACCTTACGCATGTCAATTTCCAGGCGCTTGAGGATCGCTGTAACGATGCCGTTCTTGCCCTTGAAGTGATAGGCGAGATTTCCGGAGCTGATTCCCAGATGCTTGGCAACCGCGAGCGCCGACACATTTGCGAGGCCCTGCTCGTTGAAGAGCTTCAGGCTTGCTTCGAGCACGCGGTCAGAAGTCGTAACAGCGGGTTTAGGCATTTCACTCCAGCAGTTCAGGCACGCCTCGGATTAGTAAGGTGTGTTCAATTATATTGAAATCGACTGTGCCACAAACAGCGCCGCTGAACGAACGCCTAGCAGTTGGAGGATTTCCGGATGATGCTCGCCGGCAGCGTGCCGACATCGATGAGCACCTCGGTATTTTCGAGCTTGACCGGAAACAAAAGCAATGGCGCAACCGCAGGGCCGGAGAGTGCGGCGCCGGTGCGCAGATCGAAACAGGCGCCATGAAACGGGCAGATCAATTGCCCGGCGACCACGCGGCCGCGATCGAGCGGCTGGCCCAGATGCGTGCAGACGTTATACAGCGCGATGATGGCCTTGCCCAGTTGCAACAGCAGGATGCTGCGGCCTTCAACTTCGCGCACCAAGCGGCGCGACGAGTCGAAGTCGCTGATCGAAGCGATGTGAAGCCAGCAAGGCGCTTGCGTTTTTTCCATCATCCCAATCCATCACTTCATAGCGTGATCGAGCAGCCTCGACGCCGCCGTATGCAGATCGCAACGGCGCGCGAGGACTTCGTCGAGCAACTGCTCGAAACGCTGCTGTCGATCGCCAGCCTGCTGACGCTGGTGCAGCGTTTCGGCAATCTGATCGATCAGCAGCAGTCGTGTCTGCAAACGCCGGCGCGTGGCCCGTTGTTGTGGATGCGAGCGCCAGAACTCTGCCTGTGCGGCGATCGATAAAACCAGTTCATCGATGCCGAGACCTTCGACCGCTTGCGTCTTCAGCACCGGCGCATGCCAGCTTTCAGGTTCCTGCGCGTCGCTGCGAAACGACAGCGCTTCACGCAATTGCGACACCGTTCTATCCGCGCCGGCTGCGTCCGCCTTGTTGACCACGAAAATGTCGCCGACTTCGAGCACGCCCGCTTTCAATGCCTGCACGGCGTCACCGCCGGCGGGCGTTTGGACGATCACGACGGTGTGCGCATGCCGCAGGATGTCGATCTCGCTTTGGCCGACGCCGACGGTCTCGATCAGGATCACATCCCAGCCCATCGCATCCAGCACCAGCAAGGCATCGCCGGCGGCGATGGCGAGTCCGCCGAGGCGGCCGCGCGCAGCCATGCTGCGGATGAAAACATCCTCGTCAGCGCTGTGTCGATTCATGCGGATACGGTCGCCCAGAATCGCACCGCCGCTGAATGGACTCGACGGATCGACTGCCAGCACGGCGACGCGCTTGCCCTGCTGCCGGTAGCGAAAAATGAGTTGATCGACCAGCGTGCTCTTGCCCGCACCCGGCGGCCCGGTGATGCCGATCAGCGGCGTTTTGCCGCCGCGCGCATGCAGTGCGGCGAGCAGCGGCAAGATGGCCGGATCGCCGGATTCGATGCGGCTGATGAGTCTTGCCGCGACACGCAGTTCGCCGCGCGCCAGCGATTCGATGATTTGAAGATCAGTGCCCGGATCAGCGCCGGTGCCCGTGCGGGTGACAGCGACGGATTCGCCGCCAGGACGATCGCTCATGCGCCTGCCGCCGCACCGCCGGGCAGCGTCTTGCCGGTGGCCGTCTGCAGAAATTCGACGATCTGATCCATCGTCGAACCGGGGCCGAAAATGCCGCGCACGCCCATCTCGCGCAGCGCCGGCTCGTCGTCGGCATGGATCAATCCGCCCAGCATCAGCGGCACATCACCGACGCCAGCCGTGCGCATCTTGTCGAGCAGATCGCGCGTGTAATGCAGATAAGTTGCGGTGCTGTAGCTGAGGCCAACGACATCGGCATCCTCGGCGATCAGCGCATTGATCACGCCGCCGGCCGTATTGTGCTCGCCCAGATAAATCACCTCGACGCCACGATCGCGCAGCAGCTGCGCCAGCGTGCGGATGCCTTTGTTGTGAACGTCGGTGCCGAGCATCGCCAGCAGGCAGCGGATTTTTTGCTGGGGCATCACATCAGATGGTCGGATAGGTAAACGGAGATTCGACCACGCGGAACGGATCGTAGGCGAGTCCGCTGGCAACGCGCACCGTGCCCCAGACTTCGCCGATGCTAGCATCTGCAATCAGCGCTTCGATCATCGCCGGATGCGCGTTTTCGCCGCTGCGCACCGCGCGATACAGCTGTGCGATTTTTTCCTTCAGCAGCGTCTGATCGCGCCCGACCTTGAGTGCGCGAAAACGCTCCAGGTGCGCAAGCATGCCCTTCGGATCGAAGCTGAAACGCTTCGGCGCCGGCTCGGGTTTGGGTATGAACTTGTTGACGCCGACGACGATACGCTCGCCGCGATCCATCTCTTTCTTGAACTGGTAGTTGTAATCGTCCATCAGGCCTTCGATGGTGCCGTCCTCGATCGCCTTGATCAGCCCGATACCTTCGATTTTTTCCAGCAGTCCCAGCGCATCGGCTTCCACCTGATTGGTCAGGCTCTCGACGTACCAGCTGCCGCCGAGCGGATCGGCCGTGCGAGCCGCACCCACCTCATTAGCGAGAATCTGCTGCGTGCGCGTGGCGAGTTCGCGCGCGTCTTCGGTGGGAATGCAGATCGGCTCGTCCCAAGTGCAGGTTTCCAGCGACTGCACGCCGCCAAGGAGTGCTGCGAGCGTTTGCACCGTCGCGCGCGCGAGGTTGTTCAGCGGTTGCGGATAGACCAGCGCGCGGCCCGAGGTATGGCAGGCGATGCGCAGGCGCTGGCTGCGTGCATCCTGCGAGCCGAATTGTTCCTTCATGGTCCGCGCCCAGATGCGCCTCAGCGCACGGAACTTTGCGACTTCCTCGAAGAAATCGATGTCGGCGCCCGACACCCAGGCCATGCTCGGCGCCACCTGATCCACCCCGACGCCGCGCGCCGCGAGATCGCGCAGTGTCAGCTTGACGATCGCCATGCCGAGCGCAATCTCGCCCGAGGCCGGCACGCCGCGCTCGCGCAGGTTGTAGGCCTGCGGGCAACCCAGCGACCAGCGCGGCGTATTTTTCGAGCTGTATTCGAGGCAATCGACGGTGGTGCGATGGCCGAGCGCGGTCGGTACCGTGGACTCGTTGCCGACCGATAAACGCAGCTGCAAATGATCCGGCATGTGCGAGCCGATCAGCTGGGATAAATCCTTGCCCTGCTTTTTCGCCATCGCCACCACCAGCGGATAAATCATCATCGTGGTGTGCCAGGCGACGCCGGTACGGGTGACGTCGATGCCGGCGAGCAACACTTCGAGATCGCGCACCGTAGGCAGCGAGCAGCCTTCCTGTCCGGCGTCCGGCGAGAACGCGGGATGATCGGGATCGACCGCTTCCTGGCTCAGCGTGTCGAGCACGATGTTGACGCCAGCGGTGCCGAGCTTCAGTGCTTTCTCGATACCTTCGCGCGTGTCTTCCGGGGCGCCGTAGCCGACGATGTTGCGCAGCGTCCACATGCGGCTGCGGTACATCTCGGGGAAAGCGCCGCGCGTGTAGGGATATTCACCCGGATCGCCGAGATCGCGTGCGTAATCCATGCCTTCGACATCGGCCGGCCCATAGGCGTTTTGAGTTTCGATGCCGCTCCAGGTTGCGGTGCGCGACAGCTTGACCGAGACGTCTTCAAGCTGCGCGGCGATATCGGCAGCGCTGCGATCGGAATTGCTTTTCGGGCCGGAAGAATCCATCCGCTAATCGACCGAATCGATGCGCGGAGTCATCACGCCAGGGCCGGGGCATTGATCGGCATTCACGCCATAAACGCACATGCCGTTAACCAGATAGGAAGGATAGTTGGTCGGGAATGGATCGGAATGCAGCGAGAACCATTGCATCGGCACGGTGTAGAGCAGCAGGAACATCACATGGCAGAAACCATACACCGCGAAGCCGCGCAGCCACTGCCGGCCGGTTTCGCCAAAGCGCAATTTCTCGACGCCGCGCTCGGCCCAGGTCAGGCCTTTGTCGTCGCGGAAAAAATGCAACGCGGCCATTGCGCCGACGCCGAGGCCGCCGAACAAAAAGCCTTCGTTGAGCGGGAACTGATAAGTCTCGCCGGCGAATAACGAGATCGAACGAATCGCACCGGGATACGCATAAATGCCGGTGCGCAGCAGCACGACTTCGATCACCGTATCAACCACCGTGCAGCCGAGCACGATCAAGCCGATCATCGACAGAATTCCCATGTTCGGCCAGCGCACTTTGGCCTTGCGCAGCAGCCAGCAGACGAAGATGGCTTGCGTGGTTACCAGACTCGTGTAGCCTGGCACGGTGATGAAGATCGGTTCCGGCAAGCGATTCGCCGCGGGGCTCATCCAGCCCGGCCACGAGCCGAGATTCCAGGCGCCGAAGTTGATCAGGTTGGCGTTGTAGAACAGCGCGGTGGACGAGTAATTCATACTCATGTCCCAGAAAAAGATCATCGCGCCAGCGGCGAACAGGCGGCCATCCGCGCTCATGCGGCCGGTTCGCAACAGCGGCAGGATCAGCCACTTGATCAGGCAGACTACCGCCGCGGCGCTGACACCGATCTGTAGCGCGATATAAAGCACGTGCTGACTGGCGGAGATCGAATCCGCTCCGGGCAGCGTCGGCGCGAAATTCGGACCGGTAATCCAGCGGCCCAGCACATACAACTGGAAGGCGAGCATCAGCGCGCCGGCCGTGGCCCAAAGCACTACTGGCAGTGGCCGCGTGGTCGATAGCGGAACTGTGGTGGAGCGCGTCATGCTGGCGTCTAATTCATACATGCTGAATTCTCCTGTGTATCTGGATTAACCACGATGTGAGCTACAGCTTGAACTGTTCGCGCAAGATGAACTTCTGAATCTTGCCCGAAGCATTGACTGGAAATTGATCGACGAATTGCCAGTATCGCGGCACTTTATGCTTGGCCATGCGCGACTGCAAAAACTCGATCAAGGCATTGGCATCTGCACCGAAACCGGGCTTCAGGATCACCGCCGCGACAACCTGTTCGCCCCATTTTTCATCGGCGACGCCGAACACCGCCGCTTGCGCAACGCTCGCATGTTCCGCCAGCTGGTCTTCGATTTCGCGTGGATAGATATTTTCGCCGCCGCGAATAATCATGTCCTTGAGCCGGCCGGTGACTTGCAGATAACCATCGTCGCGCATCACGCCGAGGTCGCCAGTGTGAACCCAGCCGTCCGCATCGAGCGCTTCGCGGGTTTTTTCGGGCATCCGAAAATACTCGATCATCCTGCATTGCGTGCGCACGCAGATTTCGCCGACTTCACCGATCGCCGCGATCTTGCCGGTTTCCGGCGCGATGACCTTGGCCTCGGACAACGGCAACGGCGCGCCAACACTTTGCGTAACCCGTTCCGGATCATCGCCGCGGCGCGTCAGGCACATGCAGCCGCCGGCTTCGGTCTGGCCGAACAAGGTCATCACTTCCGCATGCGTGCGTTCGCGCACGGCGCGCACCAGTTCCGGTACCACCACCGTGCCGCCGGTGACGATCACTTGCAGCGAAGAAAAATCGGTCGCCGGCGCAAGCTCGCTTTGCAGCATCGCCACCAGCATGGTCGGCACCGCCATCGTCACCCCTACGCGATAACGCTGAATCGCATCGAGCATCGCATCGGCGCTGAATTCCGGCAGCAGAACCTGCGTTCCAAAATTGGATAGACAACCTAAAGTCATCGTCACACTGCCGCCGACATGAAACATCGGCAGCATGTTGAGCCACACCGATCCCGCGGCGAGTTGCAGCCGCTCGGTCGAAAGACGCGCGTTGTTGACGATGCCGCGATGCGCCAGCACCGCGCCCTTCGGTTTGCCGGTGGTGCCGGAAGTGAACAGGATCATCGCCGCCGAATCTGCGGCAATTTTGGGCAGTTCTACATTGATGGCGCCGGCGACGAACGTGTTCCATTGATCCATGAAAATCACGTGCTGCAAACTCGGCAGCCGCGGCTTCAGGTTCTCGATGACGGCCGCGTTATCCAGCTTGCGATAGACGCGATCGAGGAACAGGCCGCGCACTTCGCCTTGCGTCAGCAGGTATTCGAGTTCACCGGCGCGATTCGCCGGGTTGAGCGTGACCAGCACGATGCCGGCGAGTGCCGCACCCAGATGCAGCAGGATGATTTCGGCGCTGCCGCCAGCCCAAGTGGCCACGCGATCACCCGGTTGAAACACGCCGAGCAAGGCCTGCGCAGCGCGTTCGGCTTCCGCCTGCAATCGCGCATACGTCCACGAACGCATCGGCCTGTTTTCGCCATTGGCCGGGACGATCAGCGCAAGCTGCTGCGGCACGCTTTGCGCCGCCGTGCGCAGCAGGTCGGCCACCGAGCTTTCCAGAAAAGTCGAATCGGTCGCGGCGTGCAGATAGGCTGACTTCACGCCAGCGCCTGCCTTTTGCTGTGCCTGTTCGGCGATAGCTTCCGCTGGCTGGCGAGCGTGATTCAACAGTCTTTCGGATGAACTGCTCAGATTTTTCTCCTTGATCTCGCCGGGCATTTCGAGAACCTTTCAGCGGCCTGACCATCGCGTCGGCGATTACAGATTCAGGTTGCCGAACCTTTACCGAACCTTGATCTGGCCGCCCGATTTTGCTCTAGTATATATGAGCTAAAATTCCGCAGCATCTTCGGCGATTATCCTGAATCGCGCAATCAGCCCGCGGCGATGAGAAAGATCAGGATTTGTCGTTAGCCAGACGTTTCAATTCGACCTGTACCGCCTTGAAGAAGGTCTGATCGACATAGTGATGCGTCAGGAAAAAAATGTGGGTCACGGCATCCGCCAGCAGCCGGCGTTCCGACACCAGCCGTCCCGGCGGCGTGATCTGCATCACCATCAGCCAGCCGAGCCATTGCCACCAGGTGCAATCGATCAGCATTTCCAGGCTGTAAGGTTTTTGCACCGCACTCATATAGCCATCGGCGATCAGGCGCTTGCTTTGACGGATGAAGTTACGCTTGGTCGTGTCGATGATCCCTTGGTAGCGCGCGGCATCCAGCAGATCATTGCCGATCAGATAATTCGCACCGACGAACAGGAAGCGGTAACGCAGCGTCACACCGAGCAGATCCATGTAGGCCGCGCTGAAGGTTTTTGCATCCGATTCAAATGGAAACTGCTCGATCGAGGTTCGCATCTGCAACTCGAACTCGTTGACATGCGCCGCGATCAGTTCGACTTTTTTTTCGAAGTGATAAGTCAGATTGCCGGCACTGATTTTCAGCGCCTCGGCAATCTGGCCGATCGATACCGCTTCAACGCCATAGCGGTTGAACAGCTCCGCGCTCGTATTCAATACCCGCTGGCGGGTCGTGATTCTTTTGGTCTGCATGCTCGATCGGGAATTAGGAATTAACCCGCCAGCATATCCGAGACGTGCAGCGTATCCATGTATTCGCGCACTTGCAGGATTGCGCCTGCGCGGATTTCGATCAGGAAGTGATAATAGTTGTGATAGCGCTTGCCGTTATGCCACATGCCCTCGGATTCAACTTCCACAGCGACGCGATCGCGCTCTGCGGTGATGCCATGCACGACGATCTGCATGCCGCCGGGAATTGCCTGGGTCAGGCCGTTCAACAGCCGTTCGATCTGCTTGCGGTTCTTGCTGCCGGAAACCTTGAGCCGTTGCGGATCGCCCAGCACCCACCAGCTGGCGTCCGCGCTTAGCAGGTCGAGTGCGGCCTGCACGCGGTTGGCGAACGCCAGATTGAGAAAATCGAGGGCCAGCTTTTTATTGGCGGCCAATGCCGGATCGTCATTCATGTCATTCATATCAAGGGTCCGCGTGAAACCGCTCGGCGGAGAAATCCGCGCAGTATTTTGCCAGTTCCTGCTGGACAATCCTTCACCGGCCGCGCCACTTGAGCTATCGTATGGGTCTTCTAGTATGATTGTGCTAAACAAAAGTGAGGAGCGTCGCCGTGGGAAAAATAGAATTTGATTACCAGCAGGGCTTCGTCGCGTATCCGGGCAGCCGTTCCGGCGTCGCTGGCGATAAGGCGCCATATATCGACCACGGCACCGGCCGTCCCGACAAGAGCCGTTACTACTCGAAAGCGGAAGCCGATCTCGAATGGCAGCATTTGTGGCTGAAGACCTGGGCCTTCGCCGGGCTGCTGCAGGATATTCCCAACGTCGGCGATTACCTGCGCTACAACCTCGGCAAGGAATCCTTCGTTGTCGTGCGCACGGCTGTGGGCGACAAGGGCGTCAAGGCGTTCTACAACGTCTGCCCGCATCGCGGCAATCGTCTGGTTCACAATGATTTCGGCACCACTGCCAATGCCTGTTTCACCTGCGATTTCCACGGCTGGAAATACAATCTGGACGGTGGCAACAAGGAAATCCGCGACGAGCTGATCTTCCGCCCGGAAGTGATTTGCGACCGCCCCGGCTTGACCCAGGTCAGCGTCGATGTCTGGAACAGCCTGATTTTTGTCAACCCGGATCCGAAGCCGCGTCTGACGCTGCTCGAACATCTGGACGTGATGCCGCAGCACCTGGAGCATTACGACTTCAGCCGTCTGCGCGTATTGCGCGATCTCGAATTCTGCTGGGACGCCAACTGGAAAACCGCACTCGATGCGTTCATCGAGTTTTATCACGCCGACGACGTGCATCCCGAGGCGATTCCGGTCAGCGAAATGCTGGAGTGCCAGTACGACCTTTACAAGAACGGCCTGTCGCGCATGATCATTCCGATCGGCTACGTCACCAGCCGGCACGAGGACCGCGACACCGTCAACGAATCGCTGAAAATGTTCGTCTCCATCTACGGCGGTAACCCGGAGGACTACAAACACCTCAAGGGTTACGAATACAAGCAGGCGATGACGGATACCAAGCGAAAATGGGCGAAGAAGCACGGCTACGATTTCTTCGACAAGCTGTCCGACGATCAGGTGGTGGACGACTGGAACTACTCGCCGTTCCCGAACATGACGATCAACGTCTTCGCCGATTCGGTGCTGCTGCAAATTTTCCGCCCGCACCCGACCGATCCGCGCAAGAGTTATTACAACGCCATCACTTTGTGCCTGCCGGTGAGTGACGATACGACGCAAGTGCTGGATTTGAACTCCTTCGGTCCGGAATCTTTCGGCCCCGCCGGTTGGAAAGGCGAGGAACGGCCGGCGCGATTCACGCCGAAGGAACTCTCCGAATTCGGCTATCTGCTGGCGCAGGATGTGCGGCGCATTCCGGAAGTGCAGAAAGGTATGGAATCGGAGTGTTTCAAAGGCGCGCGCTTGTCCGAATCGGAAATTCGCATCCGCCACTATCTCGCAGAAATCGACCGGCTGCTCGGCCGCGGAAAATAATCCGCGCTGGCGGCGGCTTCGGCTCGCCGCCAGCGACTGGATTGCCAAACCCGATTACCGGGCGAGTGTCAGCTGCGAGTAGTTTTGCTGACGGCGCGCGTTTTTATCCCGCGTAGTCAGACTTTCATGGAGCGAATCAGGGGAGACCATGATGGAATATTTTTCATTGGACTTGTCGACCAGTCTGGGCATCTTCTGGCTGTGCGCGCTGTATACCTTCGGCGTGGTCACGGTCATCTGGATACTGGGTCTTTTCCTCGGCGATCACTCGATCATGGATGGCTATTACGGCTTCGGTTATGCCGTGCCGGTGTGGATCGCGTTTTTCCTGGCAGGCGCGAAATCTCAGACAGCGGCACTGCTGTTGCTGATGGCCTCGCTGCACGGCTGCCGGCTCGGTTTGTACCTGTTCATCCGCTGGCTCGGCTATCGCAAGACGTTCGGCGGCGATCCGCGTTATCTGAATTTCGTCAAGCAAATGAGTCCGGGCTATTGGTGGAAAAGCTTCTTCAAGGTGATGGAGCCGCAAGCCGTTCTGATCGTCGTTCTGGGCCTGCCGACGGTGTGGGGCGTGCTGGCAACGCCGCTGGGTCCAACGGGTTCGCTCGGCTGGACGCTGACCTGCATCGGCTTGATCGTGTTCGGCGTCGGCTATTACTTCGAGACCGCTGCGGATACGCAATTGCAAGCCTTCAAAGCCGACGCACACAACAAAGGCCGTTACCTGCAAACCGGTGTCTGGAGCAACAGCCGCCATCCGAATTATTTCGGCAACACCACGGTCTGGTGGGGCATCTGGCTGGTCGCTGTCGGCGGTAATCCAGCGCTGTGGTGGACCGTGGTCGCGCCGATCGTCAACACGCTCATGCTGACCAAAGTGCTCGGCAGCCAGTTCCAGGATAAGTACATGGGCACCCGGCCCGAATATCAGGAATTGATGCGCAAGACCAATCGCTTCCTGCCGTATCCGCCGCCAAAAAATCGTGGCTGAGTCAAACATGGCGCAGGCGTTTGATTTCGTTTTCATCGGCGCCGGGCAGAATCAACTCAGCGCCGCCGCTTACCTGGCTAAAGCCGGTTACAGCGTCGTGCTGCTCGAAACACAATCGCATTGGGGCGGCGGTTGCGCCAGCGGCGAAGTCACCCAGCCTGGTTTCATTCATGACTTGCATGCCACCAATGTGTTCATGGCGCAGGCCAATCCGCTCATCCGGCTGGACGAACTCGAACTGCAATCGCGCTTCGGCTTGAGGTTCGCATCGCTGGGCGACAACCCTTATCACGGCACGATCTTCGAGGATCAATCCGCGCTCGCGCTGTATACCGATCTGGAGCGCAGCTGCGAAAGCATCGCCCGCTATTCCGCAAACGACGCTGCGGTTTACCGCGACTTCGCCGAAGCCGCGCGCCGATATGTGCGCCTGTTCACCTTCAGCATGTTCACGCCACCGCCGCGCGCCGAGACCTTGCTCGCGGTACTCGGCGGCAGCGCCGAGGGCCGCAGCTTGCTGGAGTTGCTCAACACCAGCGCATGGGATGCCATTACTTCACGCTTCGAAGACATCCACACCCGCATCCATCTATTGCGGCTGACGACGGAGATGATGCTCGAACCGCGCCGGCATGGCACCGGGTTCGCGCTGCTGTTGATGGTCGGGCTATATCATACGTATCCGCGCGGCTTCGTCATCGGCGGCACGCAGAAATTTTCCGATGCGCTCGCGCAGTGCATTCAGCATCACGGCGGCGAGATCAAGCTCGGCGTGAGCGCGCGCGAGATCGATGTGCATCACGGCCGTGCCTGCGCCGTCGTGCTGGACACCGGCGAAAAATTCGAGGCTCGCAAGGCAGTCGTCTCAGGTTTGGCGCCGTGGAAGCTCGGCGAATTGAATCCATGCTTCGAGGCTTTGAGCCGGCGGGTCGGCGCAGTCGCCGGCAGCGATTATACGGTTTTCCTGATTCATCTCGCCTTGAACGAAGCGCCGAAACCCAAGGCGCCATCAGAGTTCCAGGCGATGGGATTCACCACGCTCGCGCCGCTGGATTTGGATGCCATCAGCCGGCTCACGACAGACGTTACCGCAGGCACTGTGCCGAAGGATTTCTCGGCCTGCTATGTCTGCGCCACCAACCACGATTCCAGTCGCGCGCCGCCGGGCAAGGCCACGCTCTACCTGTATCACACCGTGCCGGGTGCATTGGCGCAGGGCGGCGTTGAGGCCTGGGATGCGATCAAGCAGGCGCAAGCCGAGTGGATTCTGAAAAACACCCGGCGCTTCGTTCCCAACCTGAGCGTGGAAAATGTCGCAGGCATGGCGCTGAGCAGCCCTCTGGATTACCAGCGCTACTCACCCTCGTATCGCAACGGCGATGTCGCTTCGCTGGCGATGATGCCGGACCAGTTCATCCTCGGCCGGCCGCTGCCGGAACTCGCGCAGTTTCGCGTGCCGGATGTGGAAGGCATGTATCTCTGCGGGCCGTTCATGCATCCCGGTGGCGGCGCCAACGGCGGCGGCCGCGCTGTCGCCATCAGAATCCTGCAGGATCTGAAGGCGGATCTGAGCGCCACGTTCAGTTTGTAAGCCGCAATCAGCGGCGACCGAACTCAGGCAAGGCTTACGCCGCGGCGATATCCCGCTTGCCGAGCATGCCTTGGCGCTCGATGAATGCAATCACCGCATCGAGTCCCTGGCCGGTTTTCAGGTTGGTGAATACGAACGGTCGTTCAGCGCGCATCTTGCGGGCATCGCGGTCCATCACTTCGAGCGAGGCGCCGACATAAGGCGCGAGATCGATCTTGTTGATGATGAGCAAATCGGAGCGCGTGATCCCCGGGCCGCCTTTGCGCGGAATCTTGTCGCCAGCGGCGACATCGATGACGTACAGCGTCAGGTCCGACAGTTCCGGGCTGAAGGTGGCGGCAAGATTGTCGCCGCCGCTCTCGACGATGATCATGTCGAGATTGGCGAAGTCGCGGTTCAATTCGTCGATCGCTGCCAGGTTCATCGATGCATCTTCGCGGATCGCCGTATGCGGGCAGCCGCCGGTCTCCACGCCGCGGATGCGTTCGCGCGGCAGCGCTTCGCTGCGGATCAGGAATTCCTGGTCTTCGCGCGTATAGATATCGTTGGTCACCACCGCGATGTTGTAGCTTCCGCGCATGCGCTTGCACAGGTTATCGACCAGTGCGGTTTTGCCCGAACCGACCGGGCCGCCCACACCGAGCCGCAGGGCTTCTGCTTTCATCGTCATGCTTCATTCACTCCTTATTTCCCAGATTAAACGGATGCCAGCGTGGCACGATTTGGGGCAAGCCGCGTGCCGATGCGCGAATTCGGCGCATGCCCGCTCGGAGGCAGGCCAGCGGTCGCCGAGTCATCGGCGGATCATGGCTCAGGCATCGATCCGTGTGAGTCCTCGGCGGCCGGAACCGGCCTGAATCGCCAACCGGAACCAGGCTTCCGCAGCCTCCCACAGAGTTTGCTGGCGGCTAGAGTCAGTGTAGAACGTGCTATTCCGTGCATTCCTACGTCAACTGACGTATGTCTAGCGGGTATTGGGGGCGTGGATATTGCGCCTCAACCGGCGGATACCCGGCCGAACAACGCGCACCGATCAGCAACACTCACCGACGCAGGATTCA
>CAJCJH010000054.1 GCA_903970615.1 Rhodospirillales bacterium | reverse complement strand
TTCGATGGCCGCACGCACGCGCCGCATCAGACCCAGGTAGTAATGCAGATTGTGAATGGTGTTGAGCCGCGCACCGACAATCTCGCCGCATTTATCGAGATGATAAAGATAAGCGCGTGAATAGTTCTGGCAGGTGTAGCAATCGCACGCCGGATCGAGCGCGCGCTCGTCTTCACGATGGCGGCTGTTGCGAATGCGGACAACACCTTCGCTGGTGAACAGATGGCCATTGCGCGCATTGCGCGTCGGCATTACGCAATCGAACAGATCGACGCCGCGATCGACCGCCTGCACCAGATCACGCGGCGTGCCCACACCCATCACATAGCGCGGACGATCGGCCGGTAATTTCTGCGCTACCGCGTCGAGCACGGCCAGACGTTCAACCTCGCCTTCGCCGACCGAAAGTCCGCCGAGCGCATAGCCATCGAAGCCGATATCGATCAGCCGCGCCAACGATTCGAGGCGCAAATCCGCATGCATGCCGCCTTGCACGATGCCGAACAGCGCACCACGGGTTTCAAGTTCGGCTGCAACATGCACCGTCTTGCAGCGCTCACCCCAACGCGCCGACAACTCCATCGACACGCGCGCCTGCTCGCGCGTCGCCGGGTACGGCGTACATTCGTCGAACTGCATGAGGATGTCGCTGCCGAGTGCCTGTTGAACAGCGATCGAGCGTTCCGGCGTCAGGAAAACACGATCGCCGTTGATCGGCGATTGGAAGGTCACGCCTTCTTCGCTGAGCTTCCGCAGTTCGGCCAGACTCCAGACCTGAAAACCGCCGGAATCGGTGAGGATCGGCCGATCCCAGTGCATGAATTTATGCAGGCCGCCGAGTTGCTTGATCAAGCCTTCGCCGGGCCGCAGCATCAGGTGGAAGGTGTTGCCGAGCACGATCTGCGCGCCAGCTGCTTTAAGCTCTTCCGGCGTCATCGCCTTCACCGTGCCGTAAGTGCCGACCGGCATGAACTGTGGCGTGTCGATCACGCCGCGCGCAAAGCTCAGGCGGCCGCGGCGCGCGCCGACGCAGGTGCTGAGCAGTTGGAATTGCATGAGTCGGAATCGGGATGGCGAGAGAACGGCGCGGATTATCCCGCATCCGCCGGGCGTGCCGCGCCGGATCATCGAAACCGGATGGCCGAGGGTTCGGAACGTGCTGGAAAAATCACGCTCATTCAAGCCTTTCGCAAAACGTGGCGAATTCGCATCGCAAATCGCCGGGGCTCGATGCTATTCTGCGGTTGTGAGGTTGTGCCGGACCCACGCTAACCGTCGGCGCAAAAGAGAAGCACCCTATGAGCAGATGCCTAGTCGCGGTTCCGCTCCAGGTCGTCTTTCGACCTCTCGCTGCGCCGGTCGCGCCAAGCGCGGTTCGGCGACCACTCTCGTTAATCAAAACCTTTTCAAGGAGCGGCCATGGCACGCGGAATCAATAAAGTCATACTCGTCGGCAACCTCGGCAAAGACCCGGAAATGCGTTCGATGCCTTCCGGCAGTCAGGTGGCCAACGTCACGCTGGCGACATCCGAAGGCTGGAAGGACAAGACCACTGGCGAGACCAAGGAAAAAACCGAATGGCATACGGTGGTGTTCTTCAACAAGCTGGCTGAAATCGCTGGCCAATATCTGAAGAAAGGCTCGCAGGTGTATGTCGAAGGCCGGCTGCAAACCCGCAAGTGGCAGGACAAGGACGGCAACGATCGCTACACCACCGAGATCGTCGCCTCCGAAATGCAGATGCTTGGCGGCCGCGGTGGCGCGAGCGCCGGCAGTGGCAGCAGCGATGACTATGGCAGCGGCATGAATCAAAGCGCGCCGCGTTCGAGCGCACCCAACAGAACCCCCGCTGCCGCCGCGCCGAGCAATGACGCATTCGAGGATGACGATATCCCGTTTTAATTTTCCGACAACAATCCATTACGTCGTAGCTGCGCTCCAGGCCGCTCTTAACTGACTGCCTGCATAAGGCTGACGACATAGACGAGTCCAAAGCGCCTTGGAAGAATGCGCTCTCAGCCAGCACTTTTCGGAAAGCTTCCCATGACGTTCTGCGGGCGAGGCCAGAGCGCCTTTATTGCGTTAATATCGCGCAATGTTTTTGGGCGTCAAGCCGATTTTTCCGGGTCTTGACGTGAGCGGACTGACTTAAATAACTGATCTATTTGTGTACATTCTGAAGGTAATTGCTCGCGCTGCCGTGGTCGCTGCCTGCCTCTCCGCAGCGGCCTGCTCGGATTTGATCCCTGGCCTGAACCTGCATGAGGGGAGCCCCGGCGCGCATCAATACAAAATTGTCGGGTCCGGCATCGGCGAGGCTTATCAGGCAGTTCCGGCGAAGCCGACGCCCGCTTACGAGGTCGTCAAGGTCGATGCGGATGTTTTGATGAATCTCGCCCAGACCCGAAATGACGATGCACTCTCGGCGGTGCCGTCGTTACTTCCGTCAAACGTACCGCCGGAGTATCGCGTGGGGCCCGGCGATGTGTTTTACGTCACCGTCTGGGATCATCCGGAGCTGACTGCCCCAGCGGCTTACACCACCGGCCAGAACACGGATATCACCACGCAAGGCCGGCTGGTTGCGGCGGATGGTATGGCGTTTTATCCGTACGTCGGCACTTTCAAGGCTGCCGGGCTCACTGCCGCAGAGCTTCGTGACTACATTACGCAGCATATCAGCCGCGTTGTGCACGACCCTCAGGTGGATGTGCGGGTGATCAACTTTCGTGC
>CAJCJH010000053.1 GCA_903970615.1 Rhodospirillales bacterium | reverse complement strand
ATCAGGCTTCAGTTTCGTGAAACTGGCGTAATGTCAAGGTGGCGTTTGAGGCCCAAAATCGACCCCTGATAAGTTTGGGTTATCACGGGTGGCTGTCGCTTACCCACCGCCTTACGGGGTCTTTTATGACCCACTTCAGGCCGTGGATAAGCCCTAGAGCCGGTGCCGTGCCGCTATAATCGGCACTCGCTGTCCAACCTAGGAGACCAAGAAAGGTATCCAAAATGTTGGACTACGCAGCTTCAAAGTGGAAAAAACCGCGTCGTAAGTGATTGAAAAATAACGAAGCGGTTAGTTGTGAGGTGAAGAGCAAAATCACCTCCCATCGTCCACCCCATACTCTAAAGATTTTAATAAATTCATAGAGTTCGGTGGTTTCCGCAAAAGCCGCGTAATCCAAAGTGGGTATCCAACTTTGCTATGCATCGTTTTCGGAAAACACCACAGTCGAGTCGTACCCAGCCGCGCTCGCCTTTACTTGAAACCTGAAAAATCGGGTTTGCGCTTCTGCACGAATGCAGTGAAGGCTTCTACCGCTTCCGGCTGTTTCAACATCGGCCCGAAATGTTCGGCCTCGTATTGAATCGCGTCGGTTACGGTTTCCTGGCGCCAATGTTTTAACAGCCGCTTGGTTACGCGCAGGGCATTCGGCGGTTGTTGTGCGAGTTTGCGTGCGCGTTCCAGTGCATGCGGTTCGACATCGGCATCCGGCAGGATGGCGTTGATCAGGCCGTATTCGTAAGCGGTTTTTGCGCTGAAGGGTTCGCCGAAATAGGTGAGTTCGGCGGCGCGGGCGTGGCCCATCATGCGCGGCAGCAGGTAAGTCGCGGCGTATTCCGGGCAGATGCCGAGGTTGACGAAGGGAAACTGGAACCGCGTGCCTTCGCCTGCGTAAGCCAGATCGGTATGCAGCAGCAGCGTGCTGCCGATGCCGATCGCCAAACCATTCACGGCCGCGATTGCCGGCTTGGGGAATTGCGCCAGCGCGCGCATGAATCGCAACACCGGGCTTTCCTGGCCGAGCGAAACTGACTGCAGAAAATCCTGAATGTCGTTGCCGCTGCTGAACGCGGCCGGCGCGCCGGCGATCAGCAGCACGCGCACTTCCGTATTGTCCACAGCATTTTCGATTGCGCTGGCCAAACCGATGTACATCGCCTGCGTCAGCGCATTTTTCTTGTCTGGACGATTCATGCGCAAGGTCAGCACGCGATCGTTCAGTTCGGTTTTGATCAGATCCGACATCGGCAATCTCCGGAAGGTGAATGATTAAACTTGAATGATTGAACGATACGAAGGCGGAATGGAGTCGAGAAGCCGCAATCCGATTTCGATTCGTTCAACAAATTTTTTCAGTAAGCGATATCAGGCGTTTTTCGCCGGCCGCTGCGAAATATAAACCTGGATATCGACTTCGATCACGACGATGCCGTCGGTATCGAGCACACGGCAGGGCACGATGATGTCCTCGTTTTCCTGCGGGAAATTCGCCGGATCGAACTCGGCGATCGCACGCAGATCGGTTGGCGTTTTTTTCAGGTATCGCGTGGTCATACCTTTCGGAATCCAGCGCAGATTTTTCGGCACGCTGGCTTCCATCAACACGCCCATCGCCATTTCGCAGGCATTGCAAACGGCGATGACATGCACCGTGCCGATATGGTTTTCGACCCTGCGCCGCTTCTTCAAAAACACCTCGCAATAGCCCGGACGCAAAGCCGTGATCAGCGGCGACATCGAAGCGAAGTAGGGCGCGCGGCGGCACACTGCAAGCGTGAACAAGCGGCGGCCGACGGCGCTGCCGCCAATGCGTGCAAATACTTTCGCCAGATTCATGATTCCATCCCGAATAGCCCCGAGTAGCCCTGAATGAGTTGGATCGGCTTCAGACCTTCAAGATCAGCTTGCCGAAATTCTCGCCGCTGAACAGCTTCAGCAAGGTCTCCGGAAAAGTCTCGATACCCTCGACGATATCTTCTTTCGATTTCAATTTACCCGCAGCCATCCATTGCGCGATCGCGGTCACTGCTTCGCCATAACGCGGCGCCCAATCGAATACGACGATGCCTTCCATACGCGCGCGATTCACCAGCAGCGACAGGTAATTCTTTGGTCCTTGAATCGCCTCGGTCGCGTTGTATTGCGAGATCGCACCGCAGATGACGATGCGCGCCTTCATGCGGATGCGCGTGAGTACGGCATCGAGAATATCGCCGCCGACGTTATCGAAAAACACGTCCACACCTTTCGGGCAATGCTCGGCGAGGCCGTCGAAAAGCGGACCTTTTTTGTAATCGATGCAGGCATCGTAGCCGAGTTCCTGCACCGCGTATGCGCATTTTTCCGCGCCGCCAGCAATGCCGATCACACGGCAGCCCTTGATCCTGGCGATCTGCCCGACCACTTGACCGACCGCGCCGCTCGCCGCCGAAACCAGCACCGTTTCGCCCGCTTTGGGCTGGCCCACATCGAGCAGGCCGAAGTAGCCGGTCATGCCCGGCATGCCAAGCGCGTTCAGATACTTCGGCAATGGCGCCAGTTTGGGATCGACCTTGAAAAGACCTTTGCCATCGGAAATCGCATAAGTCTGCACACCTTGCGCACCGGAAACGAAATCGCCCACTGCGAAATCCGGATGATTCGATGCGATCACTTCGCCCAGCGTGCCCGCGCGCATCACCGCGCCGATTTCAACCGCTTCGATGTACGACTTGCCTGCATTCATCCAGCCGCGCATCGCCGGATCGAGCGAAATGTATTTCACCTGGACCAGCAACTCGCCAGCACCGGGCGACGCCACCGGATTTTCCTCGTAGGTCCAGTCACTGCGCTTAGGCAGACCGACCGGGCGGGCGGCGAGTTTGAATTGCTTGTTGATGAGTGTGGCCATGACGTCCTCCGGTTTTTTAGTGCGGCATCATCGCATAGCCACGCGCGGCGATTCCGATTGTTCAGACCGTCTGCGCTTCACTCACCACCATGTCGATCTCGCCGCTGCCAAGACATTCCTCACCGTCGTACAAGGCGACGTATTGACCGCTGACGGCTGCGCGTTGCGGCTGCGTGAATTGGACTGTAACGCTGCCATCTGCGTCGATGCTGGCGCTGCAATCCTGCAAAGCCTGACGATGGCGGATGCGCGCCTGCAGCTTGGCAGGCAAAGGCTGCGGACGACGAATCCAGTGAAACGGCCGGGCGATCAGTCGCCGCGATAACAGGCGCGGATGTTCAGCATTTTGCGAGACGACCAGCGCATTGCGCGCGAGGTCTTTGTCGATCACAAACCACGGCGCTTCGAGCGCATTTTTTTGTCCGCCGATGGCAAGGCCGCGGCGCTGGCCGAGCGTATGGAACATCAGCCCGCGATGCTCGCCGATCACGCGGCCGCACTCGTCTTCGATCGAACCCGGATTCGGCTTCAGATATTGCGCGAGGAACGCGCGGAACTCGCGCTCGCCGATGAAGCAGATGCCGGTGGAATCCTTGCGCTGATGATTCGGCAGGCCGGCGCGCGTGGCGAGTTCGCGCACTTGCGGCTTGGTCAAAGCGCCGAGCGGAAACAGCACCAGCTCGAAATGTTCGCGCGCAACCGCAGCCAGAAAATAGGTTTGATCCTTGTTTTCATCCGCGCTACGGAGCAGTTTCGGACCCTCATCACTATGTTCGATGCGCGCGTAATGGCCGGTGGCGACGAAGTCCGCGCCGAGCCGTAAGGCGTGTTCGCGGAACGGCTGGAATTTCACTTCGCGGTTGCACAACACATCCGGGTTGGGTGTTTTGCCGGCTTGATATCCCGCCAGAAAATGAGCGAAGACGCGGCTCCGATATTCAGCCGAAAAATCGACGCGATGTAATGGAATTTCCAGCTCGTCAGCGACTGCGCGGGCGGCTTGGAAATCTTCCGCCGAGCTGCAATAACCCGCTTCGTCTTCGGTCCAGTTAACCATGAATACGCCGGAGACGCGATAGCCCTGTTCCTTCAGCAGCCATGCGGCAACGGCGGAATCGACCCCACCCGAAAGGCCGACGATAACGTGCGGGCGTGCCATCGTTTCAGCGGCCCATCAGCGGCCCAAGTGGGCGATCAGGCTCAGCGGATAACGCACGCCGGCACGCGCATCGTCGACACAGCGCAACACCATCGGGCTGCGATGCCGCGCGGATTCCGTAGCCAGCTCATCGCGCGTCAGCCAGACCGCGCGTTCGATGCCGGTATCCAGCGCGCGCAGCGGATGATGCCGCATAGCCTCGGCCAGAAATGCGAAGCGCAAAAATCCATAGTCGAGATCGGCCGGCTGATGTTCGTAAACGCCGAGCAGCGCAGTCGGCCGCACATCCCAGGCCGTTTCTTCGAGCGTTTCGCGGATCGCGCCTTCGATCAGGGTTTCGCCCGCTTCCCAATGTCCCGCCGGTTGATTGATGACGCTGCGCCGGCCGGCGATGGTTTCTTCGACGAACAGAAAGCGGCCATCGCGTTGCACGATCGTCGCAACGACGATATGCGCCGGCTCGCTCATCAGTGTGATGCTGGCGGCGCGCCCGCTTTCTGCGGGGTCGCCCCCGCCAACTGGCCATGACTGCGCGCGTGATAATAGCCCTGCGCATCCGGCTGACCGAGCGAATGCAGCAGATTCTGCGCGCTCGGGTCGGCATCCGGTTTGGCTTTCAGGCGGATGTCGGAATCGTAGCTGCCATCGGCATTCAGATGCGCCAGACCTTGCGCTTCGATCGGTCCGGAAGTGCTTTGAATATTGGCGACGATCGCGTCATTGTCGTTGCGGATATCCGCACGAAAATCGCCGAGCTGCATCGGCGGTTTCGCCAGCGACCAGTTGAGCCCGCGCAGTTGCAGAATTGCGGTCGCAGCGCTGGGAAACCCGTGCTGGATCGTCAGGCTATCGATATCGCCATCGATCAAGCCATCGATCGGCAGATACGCAATGCCGGCACTGCCGAGCAGCGACTTCAAGCTGGCGCTGATATGCGCGTTCGACACATGCCTTGCGAATGGCGAAATTCCCACACTCCCGCGAATCGCAATCGGCGCGCCGCTCTCGATGTGAAACGAAGCGCGCGCCAGCAGCAACCACCACGGCTGCAGTTGCCAATGCAGATCGCGCAGGATCGTGCTGCCATTGCCGGTAACGCCGGCCAAGCTGCCTTCGCTCAAACTGCCTTCGATGCCGAGCAATTGCACAGTCGAGTTTTTCGACGCGAACCAGCCGTAAAGTGTCGCCGCCGGTGCGTGGAGCAGCAGCGTCCAGACGAAGGCGGCCAGCGCCAGCGCGATCAAACCGCGCCGCCGGCTCACGATGCGCGCACCAGCGATAGCCGCGCGTTGACCAGGCCTGCGGTCGGTTGCCGTTCGACATCCAGATTCTCGACCCGCACGCCGTAGCGGGTTTGCAATTCGTTGATCCAGCGCACCAGCGAATCGAACTGTACGGCGTCGATCCAGACGCGCACCTGGTTATCGCCATCCGGCTGCAGGCGCGTCGGCGCCTTGCTCAAAGTGCCGTTTTTGGAGGCCAGATCGACTGCAGAAAGCAGGCTGGCATCGCGGCTCACCAAAGGTCCGCCAGCACCAGAATTCTGGCCGGCTGCGAGGCTCGCCGCGATCACTTCGAGGCGCTGCGCTACTGCACGGTTATCGGCCAGCTCGCGTTCGGCATGGCGGCGCGCGCTGACCACCGGCATCCACAGCGCCAGATAGAACAGCGCCAGCGCCACCACTAAGGCAGCGGCACCGACGAGCAACTGCTCGCGCGGCGTCAGCGCTTCGTAACGCACGCGCAAGGGCGCCAGTTTTTGTTCGATCAATTGGCGATAGGGCTTCATGTCAACACGCGATCGAAGGTTTCAAGATGCGCTCAGCTTGATCAGAATCTGCACGCCGCCTTCGCCGGAATCGGCGGATTGCACGTCGAGTCTGGCGCCGCCGTGCGCGGTAAACCAGGCGCGCAATTTTTCCAGCAGCTGCAAGTCGGTGCCGCCGAGATTGAGGAACAGCGCACCTTCGCGGAACTGCAAGGTTTTCAGCGTCAGCCCTGGCGTCGCTGTCAGCGCCTGCGCGATCTGCTGCACCAGAAACAGCAGGCCGCCGCCCACCGGCGCGCTGCGCATCAGCTGCTCTTTCTGGCCGAGCAGAATTAGGAAATTGACGTTTTTGTTCTCGTTCGGAAACAGCGCATGGAAGCGTTCGAGATTGGCCGCATCCTGAGCATCGGCAGCATGCTTGAGCTTTGCGGCTTCGATGCCGTTTACCGCCAGACCCAGTACGAACGCGATCGCGGCGATGGAAGCGGCAAAGCGCCACGGTTGCCACAGCCGATCGAACTGTTCGCGTTGTGAATAAGCGGCCTGCAAAAGGTTGATCGATTGCGCCAGCAGTAGATTGCGCACCAGCGCTTCGAGCGGATGCTGAAAGCCGGCGATCAATTCCACCGGCCGCTGCAGTTTGGTGAAATCGGCGGCGGCGTTTTGTGTCATCAAAATACGTAGGCCTCGTGCTTCGGCGGAGGTGTCCGCGCGGCCACCGTCGGCCAGTTGCAGATAGATTTCGAACTCTTCGGGCAGACAGCAGAAACCGCCGCAGATGCCTGTCCGCACGGTCATGTGGCGCGGTTCGGCCAGCACCGACCAGACCTTCGGATCGAACGGCAGCGCGAGTGTTTCCGGAATCAGTGCGTCTATACTCACACCGGCATTCCGAAACGGTGCGAGCCAGCCTTCCATGTCATCCAGCGAAGCCGCGGCGATGGGAAACGTGCCATCGGCTTGACGTGCGCCGATGGCGAAATGCAGCGTTTCGACATCTTCGGCGAACTGGTCTTCGAGCACGAACGGCGCAGCCTGCAAAACCTTCGCGGCTTGACGCGCCGGCACGCGCACCTGGCTCAAGCGCACATCCGCACCCGAGACGAACGCGACGACGCGGCGGCCGTGCGCCTGCGCGATCACATCGGCTAGCGGCGCTTCGCGCACGAAAACGCTGGCGCTGGCTTCCGCGCCGCTGGTGACCGCGTACGCGGTGATGGCGCTGGGCGCAAGCTCACGCAGCCGCAGATAGAGGGTTTCGCGCACGAATCTAAAAAGTCGATCGGGAGGTCAGGGCGGCGAGTCTTATTCGGTGTCCGTACTGTGAGCGATCACCACCGGCGTGCCGCCCGTCGGCCGGAAAATCACACTGTACAGGGCGACCCGGCCGCTGCCAACGGCGATTTCCGCCTGCAGTTCAAAGTATTGGCTGACAACACTCAAGGGCACCGCGCCGGTTTGCGCCGTGCCAGCCACTGCGGGCAGGAATGCGCGCTCGCTGGCGCCGCTGACTTCGGAGGTATTTTTTGCCGGCTCCTTCGTGCGCTGCGCGATGAATTGCTCGAGTTTGGCTTTGTCGACGTTCGATGCCAGCGACAGCAAAACCGGCAATTGCGCGGTGTTGACATTCACCGGCGTCGGGATCGGCAGCGCGGCGACGTAAGGCTTCAGCGCGATGTACAAATCGCGCGTCATGCCTTTCACCAGCAGCAGCTCGCTGATGCTCGCCATCGGCTGCGCGGCGGCACGATACGGTGGATTTTCGCCGAGATAATCGCCATCCTGCGTGCCGGAGTTGCTGGTCATCATCCAGTTGCGGATAGCCTCGCCGACGCCGGTGGCCTGGGTGCCATCGAAGTTCGGCAGGTTGTCGACCAGACGCTGGAATTGCGCCAGATAAATTTGTGCATTGGCCGGATTTTTTACCGCCAGATTGGTCAGGTTGAAGCGTCCCTGCAGATCTTCCATGTGGCCGCTGATGGCGCCGTTTTCGATCGGCAGGAACGGCACCGACTGCGCCCAGATGCCGCCGAGGCTGGTCTGGCTGGCGTTGATCTTGGCGTCCTCGACGAGGATCCATTTGACCCAGGATTCAACGCCATCCGCATACCACCATGCGGATTCGTTCAGGGCCAGGTTGGCGCTGCGATGAATGCCGATATTGGTCGCCTCGAACATGGCCACCCCCGCGATCACCGCGAGCGCCACCACGAACATCGCGGTGATCAGTGCGACGCCGCGCTGACGCAGTCGATTCAACTGGTTCGATCGCTGGCGCATCATGTGGCCGGCGGCTGCGCCGGCGTGAGCGCGTCGGGGCCGACCTTGAACAGGAATTTCAGATCGTTCCAGTCGCGTGTGCGGAAGCTCAATTCCACCGCGCGCGGCGCTTCCGAAACCGGCGCAAGCCCGGCGACTTGTCCGGAGGCGGTGGCCAGTTGCGTGATCGCCGCGGCGGTGGCGAGATTGCTGCCCGGCGGCGGCCAAGCGTCCTGCCATGCCTGATTTTTATCAAGGAAGCGCCACTTCATTTCCTCGACATGATCCAGCAGCACGGTATCCACCGGCGTGGTTTGCGGTGCGCGATCCAGCACCGGCCAGGTGCGCCGCACGAGGGTCTTGTTCTCCAGCTTGCTGTCGTCGAGAAAATAGCCGACGCGCTGCAGGCTGGCGCGCGGCAGACTCAATAAATTCGCCCAGCCGCCGCGGGTGAATTCAATACGTCTGGCATAGCCATCGTAGACGAACGGCGCCTTCAGCTGACCATCGTTATCGCGGATGCCGCGCGGTGCGGCGTTTTCAAAATCACTGCGTAAACGCTGATACGCACGCTGATATTCGCTGGTGCGATTGAGCGATTGCTCGATCCGAGTGCGCGCCAGCATCACCTTGTCCAGCCCGCCATAAGCCATCGCCGCGAATACCGAAAAAACGCCGATCACGACCACCAGTTCCAGCAGCGTGAAGCCCTGCGGATGGCGCGGTTGCCGATGCGCTTGATGGTGTCGCGTGATCATCGTTTATTGCTGTCGACCGACGCGCGAGATGAAACCGGTCAGTTCGGCGTAAGCGCGTTTCGGTTTGCGCTTGTCGTCGGTTTTTTCGACGCTGACATCGATGCGCCGCAGGCCGGGATCGGGTGTAGAACTGACTTTGGTGTGCCAGGTCCAGTTGATGCCGCCCATCTGCACGTCGTCGCTGCCGGTGCCGGGGTCCGGCCACGGCGGCGCCAGCTCGATTTCGGACATGCGGTTGTGCGCCACCCACAACGCCAGCGTTTTCTCGTGCAGATAGCTGGCGCTGTCGGCGTAAGTCGCACCGCCGGAAACCACCGCCGCAAGCGCTGTCGCCAGAATCGCAACGGCAACCAGCACTTCCAGCAAAGTGAATCCGGCCGCGCGCTGCGGTTTCCGCCAGGCGCTGCGGAAGCGCGGCAATCGGCGCTGAAATGCGAGAGTTTGATCTAGGCTGGATTTCATCAATCCTGGCGCCGTTCGCGTTTGATGTGACCTTGCGAGTCGGATTCGATGTGGTAGTACAGCCGATCGTTCGGCGCGCGCAGGTCGAGTGCGAATGCGGTGGTATCGCCGCCCGGCAGCAGCAGGATTTGCGGCACCACTTTGTCGGGCGGCGTATCGGCCGCGAGCGGCGCCACCGGGTGGTTTTCAACCGTCAACTGCACAAAGAAGGGCTGGGACAACCGGCGCGGCCGCAGGATTTCGCTGCCGGTGTATCGGCCCCAGAGTTTTTTATCGTTGATCGCCAGAAAGCCATATTCGCCGGGGCCGAAGACCATGCCGATGGGAATGCCCTTGAGATCCGCTTCTTCGAGACCCAGCCGGGTCAGTTCTTCGATGCGGTGCGATTCGTTTTCCATGCGATCATCGAGCGCTCGGTTGCCGATCGATAAGGTTACGAAAGTGGCCATCACGCCGATGATGAGAATCACCACCATCAGTTCGATCAGCGTGAATCCCGCGCAGTGCCGATCCATGCGGGCCTGCGGCCGGCGCGGTTGCACTGCGAGCGCCAGCGCAGCGCGGCTTAGTTGGATAGCGACCAGTTGCCGATGTCGGCGTCGGGACCATCGCCGCCCGGTTTGCCGTCGCGGCCGAGGCTGAAAATATCGATCTCGCCATGTGTGCCCGGATTCAGATATTGATACGGAAAACCCCAGGGATCTTTCGGCGGCGTGCCGTTCGGCAGGTAGCCGCCGGCTTTCCAGTTGCGCGCCGGCGGGTCGCCCTGCGGCGGCGCGACCAGCGCTTCCAGACCCTGCTGCGTGCTGGGATATTGATAGTTGTCGAGACGATACAGATTGAGCGCCGTTTGAATGCCTTGAATATCCTGCTTGGCTTTGGCGACGCGCGCATCGTCGGTGCGGCCAACGATATTCGGCACCACGAGTGCTGCGAGAATGCCGAGAATCACGATGACGACCATGATTTCGATCAGCGTGAAGCCGGCGTTGCGATGCGATGAAGGCTTGCGCGATGGCTGGCGACGCGCCGCCGAAAAACGTCTTGTTTCAAAAGTCATGTGCGGAGCTTCGTTGAGTCGGGTGATAATTCAAAGATGATAACAGCAGCGCCAGCAGAAACTTCGCCAGGTTCGCCCGCCGTGTGGCTGCCGCTGGTCGTGCTTTCGGCGATCAGCACGCTGCTTTTGTTCGGCGGCGAAAGCGTGCAGACGGCGCTGAATTACAATCGCGCGGCGATCGCGGATGGCGAATACTGGCGCCTGTTCAGTGACAATTTCGTGCATCTCGGCGGCTGGCATCTGTTCCTGAATCTGCTGAGCCTGATTCTGCTGGCAATGCTGTGCCCGGAAGTGCTGTCGCCGCTGGAATGGTGCCGGCGGATTTTCTTCATCGGCGTCGGCATGAGTCTCGGCCTGTACTGGTTCGATCCGCAACTGCCGAGTTATGTCGGGCTGTCCGGCCTGATTTACGGGCTGTTCGCGCTCGGCCTCGGGCGCCAGGCCCTGCAGCGCGATAAGATTGCGATCGCGGCCTGTGTGTTCCTGGCCGGGCGTATTGGCTTCGAGGTGCTCATCGGCGCGCCGGCGTCGGAGCAGCATCTGGTCGGCGGCGCCATCGTTGGGGAATCGCATCTGTACGGCGCCATCAGCGCGTTGATCTACGGCGCGCTGGCGCTGCTGTTCACGCCGCAGAGAAAAGTCGAAACCACTCATGAATCGACAGGCAGTAATCGTTGAGAATTTGAGCGATCGATGAAAGCCTGGGTGCATCGTCGAAACGACTTCCGGACCGGCCTCAAAAGCTTTTCCGGAGGCAAAAAATTGAAGCCTTAATCACAGCTTAAAAGCACAGCTCAAAATCGGAGGAATGGAATGCAGTACGCCTTGCTATTTCCGGGTCAGGGTTCGCAATCGGTCGGCATGTTGTCGGCGCTCGCGGCCGCCGATCCGAGAGTTGCAGCGACGTTCAAGGAGGCTTCCAGCGCGCTCGATTGGGATGTCGCGCGGATGATCCACGAAGGTCCGGAGCAACAGCTGAACCAGACTCAGCACACCCAGCCGGCGTTGCTGGCGGCGGGCATCGCGGTGTGGCGCGTGTGGCGCGCGGAACAATCGCAGGTGCCGGGTTTTGTCGCCGGTCACAGCCTCGGCGAATACACCGCGCTGGTGGCTGCGGGCGCGATCGATTTTGCCGATGCGCTGCGTGTGGTGTACCTGCGCGGACAACTGATGCAGGCGGCGGTGCCGGTGGGTACCGGCGGCATGGCGGCGGTGGTCGGCATGGATGACGTTGCGGTGGAAAAAATGTGCGCCGCATTTCCCGGTCCAGGCGTGCTGGAGCCGGCCAATTACAACGCGCCGGGGCAGGTGGTAGTGGCTGGCAGCGCCAATGCGATCGAATGGCTGCACGCCAATGCGAAAACTTTCGGCGGCCGCAAGATCGTACCGCTGGCGATGTCGGTGCCTTCGCATTGCTCACTGCTGCGCGGCGCGGCGGATCAACTGGCCGAGCGTCTGGCGCAAATCGAAATCCGTACGCCGGTGATTCCGGTGCTGCATAACCTCGACGCCGCGCCGCGCACCGAACCGGATGCCATCCGTACCGCACTGGTCGAACAGCTTTACAAACCAGTGCGCTGGTCGCGTATCGTGCAGGCGATCGATGCGGCGGGCGTCAAAGCCCTGCTTGAATGTGGACCGGGCAAAGTGCTGACCAATCTGAACAAACGCATCGTCGCGGATGCACAGGCCTGCGCGCTGGAAAAGCCGGAGGGTCACCTCGAAGCGGCCGCTTTGCTGGCCTCTGAAACGGCGCCGCAAGCGATGGCGCAGGTATGAGCAGCGTGATGAGTAGCGCAACGAAATTGAATAACGCGGTCGCGCTGGTGACCGGCGCGAGTCGCGGTATCGGCCGCGCGGTGGCCGAGCGTCTGTCGGCCGAAGGCGCGCGCGTGGTCGGCACTGCGACCACGGCGCAAGGTGCGGAGACCATCGGCGAATATTTGCGGGCGCACGGCGGCGCAGGCCGCGTGCTCGATGTGCGCGATCCGGCTTCGATCGATACGCTGATCGAAGATGTCGGCGCCCATTTCGGCAGCATTGCGATTCTGGTGAACAATGCCGGCGTCACCCGCGATCAGCTGTTGCTGCGGATGAAAGACGATGACTGGAGCCAGGTGCTGGAAACCGATCTGACGTCCGTGTTCCGGCTGTCGCGTGCGGTTACGCGCGGCATGATGAAAGCCCGCTATGGACGCATCATCAGCATCGGCTCGGTGGTCGGGACCATGGGCAACGCCGGCCAGGCCAATTATGCCGCCGCCAAGGCGGGCC
>CAJCJH010000052.1 GCA_903970615.1 Rhodospirillales bacterium | reverse complement strand
TCGCTGTCGACATCATTCAGGATGGTCTTGGCGTTATCGGTAAGGGTGGCTTTGTTGAACTCGAAGTTGACACCATTGAGGACGATGACATCGCCAGTGCCGCAGCCGTCGAGGTTGATACGTTCGCCGGGTACCGGTGTGCGGCATTCGGGTTTCGGCGAGGGTGGCGGTGGTTCGACCGGTGCGACGACATCCATCGGACGATCCGGCGGCGGCAACGGCGCCGGCTTCTGGCCGAACGGAAACTGCAAGCCGATGCTGGCGACGATTTCGTGAAACGTGGACTGCGCTGCAATATCGATGGTCGGCGGCAGTTGATCTTCCGCACGCTTTTGCCGCTTGCCGTACTCGTAAACCAGCTGAGCACGCAGACCGGCTTCATAGCTGCCGAAATGTAAAGGCAGCAAATAGCCTGCACCGCCTTCGAAATTGGTCACGTTGAAGGTGGTGCCGCCGATACCCGGATAGTCCTTGACATAGGTCAGGCCAACGCCGGCGATCGCAAACAGCCCCGGCAGACGCTGGAATGGAAACACCAAGCCGTCCAGCGTTCCGCCGAGCAAAGTGGCCGAATGCGAGCGGGAGCCGTCCGCATTGAATTCCAAAGCGACCGGGCCGCGGCGCAAACCGGCACCGAGGCTGGCACCGTAGCCGAACTTCAAGGGGCCATCCGAATAGTCCAGCCGTAGCATGGCGGTGCCGTAAGGACCATCGGCGTAAAGGGGGTCGGTGTTGACCGGCGTTTCCGCAACGGCAGGAGCAACGGCGGGCGCGGAAAGATCAGGAGCAGCCGCGTCGGCCGGTGCGGCCGCTGGCGGCGCATCCGGCGACACGGCATCGGCTGGCGCGATGGCAGCGTCAACGGGTGCGGCCGGTGCATCGGCTGGCGCTGCCGTGGAGTCGGCGGGCGCAGCAGGCGCATCGGCAGGCGCTTCGACTTGCGCGTTAACAGTAGTGGGAGCTGCTGCCATCATGCCGGCAGCAAGCAGGTACGCAGCGGCCAGAGGCGCGTGATTCAATTTCGACATTGGATGTTCTCTTTTCGATTAGTGGGCGCCATTCTCAAAACGTGTACTTCAAGCGCAGGCCGAATGTCCTCGGATCGTTCGGCGACTGGAAGCGGCCGGTGTCGAGCAGGAAGACCGAAGAGGGATACAGCGTCTTCGTCAGGTTCAAGCCGTAGCCGGTGATCTGCACACCCCAAGGCGTGTAGAAGTAGCTGGCGCTGGCATCCAGCAGCTGGAACGATGGCGACTCGTTCAACACCGCATTCTGCGAATCGAAGAAGAACTGCGAGCTGTAATTGGTCGAGACATTCATTTCGAGCCGGCCGTTATCGCCCAGCGGAACGCTTTGGTTGAGGCCGATGTTGTAAGTGAGATGCGGCGTGCGGGTGATTTGATGACCGGTAAAGTCTCGCGCCGGCAGCGTGGTCACCGGTACTCCGAAGACATCGGATGACGGACCGAAGGCCAGCCCGGTAGTGGTGTCGTAACCGCGGCCATTCGGATACTTGGTGTATTTGCCGTCGAGGTAGCTGGCGGATGCGAGCAGTGCCAGACCGGGGTCGAGCGTCGGCAGCACGCTCCAGGTCATGTCGCCTTCGACACCGCGGATTCTCGCCGCCGGCACGTTCTCGAATTCCACCACGCCGCCCGAAGTCAGGCCGGCGAAACCGGTGAGGGCGTTGGTCTCCTTGATGTAGAAAGCCGCGCTGTTCAGCGTCATCGTGCCGTTGAACAATTTCAGCTTGGTACCGATTTCGTAGCTGTTGACTTTCTCCGGCTGCAACGCCGGCGGCGCCTGGAAGAAGTTCACCGTGCTGTAAGTCGGCGAAGTGAAGCCGCGCGAGAACGAGGCGTAGATTTGCGCGTCGTCCACCGGGAACCATTGCAGCTCGAATTTCAGCGGAACCTGGACCGCGGAAATTTTCGGCACCACGAAGTTCATGATCGTGGTTTGGGTGCCGTTGCTGTTTTCGCTGCTGGCACCCGGATCGACGATCGCCAGGCGATTGTCATCCAGCGCGCGCGACTCACGATCCAGACGCGCGCCGGTGATCAGGTTGACCTGCTGCGACCAGTTGAAGATGTCAGAAAGATAGGTCGTGCCCTGGAAATATCCGGAGAGCGAGCGGGAGGCGAGCAAGCCGCCGGACACTGCGTTGACCGGCCCGTTAACAACCGGAATTTGCCCCACTCCGGCCGCAGAAAGCAGACCATTCACACTATTTGCAAACCCAGCGAGGCCCGGTTCGATCGACAAGGCACCGCCGGCGACATGCAGGACCAGATCGGGGAAACCGCCGTTGCCTTCCAGATAGTAAGCGCCCGCCACCCACGAAAACTCCTTGGCGAACGGCGTGTCCGGCGTCGAAAGAATCTGCAACTCGGCCGTGGCCTGATTGAAGAATTCGTCGGTTGAATCGAAACTGAGCAGGGAGACCGCGGTGCCGTCGTAGTCGTAGGCAACGTAGTTATCGACTTCGTGTTGATTGGAAGTGATCAGCTTCAATTCCGCCCAAGGCAGCTTCCAGTCGAAGCCAGCATTGGCGGTCACGTCATACAAAACGGTGGCGGGCGTAAAGTCATCGGTATTCTTGTAGCTCAGCGGACCATGCGCCGGCAGGATCGTTGCAAAATCCGGCGCAACGCGGGTGTTTTCAAACGAGCCGGTGCCGACGTTGCCGGAATCCTCGCTGTACGAGCCGGCGAAGTTGAACGAAAGATTATCCAGCGCCTGCCACACCAGCTTGAGCCGCACGCCGCGCGAGTAAGTCGCCACCGTCGGCCCGTCGATGTTCTGAACATAGGTATCGTGCTGCTCGTTGTAGCCGGCCAGCGTGGCGCCGAGCCCTTTGATGATCGGCAGATTCAGATAGAACTGCGTGTTCAAGGTACCCAGATTGCCGAAGCTCTGTGAAACGTCGCCGCTGAAATCGGCTTCGGGATCGGGCGTGGTGATGCTGATGGCGCCGCCGGTAGAGTTGCGGCCGAACAGCGTGCCTTGCGGACCTTTAACCACTTCGACGCGGGCCACGCGGCCCAGCGTGTCCTGCACGCCGTGGCCCGAAAGCTGGGCAACGCCATCGAGATAAATCGGCACGGTGGGATCGGCCGACGGCAGGAATGCATCCGAACCGACACCGCGCAGATAAATCTGCGGATAACCGGCCGAGGTCGAGAAGGTCAAACCGGGCGTCAGCTTCGACAATTCGGTTGCCGACTCCACACCGAGCGCATCGAGTTTTTCGCCGCTGAACGCGGAGATAGCAATCGGCACTTCCTGAAGATTTTCCGAACGCTTGGTCGCAGTGACGACGATTTCCTCGATCGCACGGCTGCCGCCGTTGGCCGAGGCCGCCTTCTTCTCGGGCGCTGCGCCGACTTCGGCGCTGGACTGCGCCTGATCCTGCGCTGGCGAAGCATCCGTCTCGGAAGAAGGGCTTAGCGCCGGCGCGAGATTGCCGGCCGGCGGCGCGGCGGAATCCGTCGGGGCTTCGGTGGAAATCTGGCCGAATGCGGGCTGCATCGAGACGCAGAATCCGATTGCGAACAAGGGTTTTAATACTGGCTTCATTGAGTCCTCTCTCTAAGAACAATTTCTAGTTTTTCCAAATGCCTGGCTATCGCTGGCGTCCGAATCAGATTAAATCTGCATGCGATGGCTGCCCTCGACGGCCTTTGCCGGCAGTGCGCGCAGCGGCCGGCGCGGACGCTTCACCGCCAGAAAATCACCCACCGTTTTGCCGGTCCACGATTTGAACGCGCGGCGGAAGTTGCCGACATTTTTGTAGCCGAGCAAATACGCCACCTGCTTCGGCTTCATCTGCGCGGAGCAGAAATATTCGGTGGCCAGATCGCAGCGGAATTCGTCCAGCACCTGCTGGTAGGTCACGCCGGCATCGAGCAGGCGGCGGCGCAAGGTGCGCTCACTCATGCCGAGCGCATCGGCACTTTGCGTAATCGTCGGCAACTCGCCGGAATTGCGTAGCAGGATACTGCGCAGACGCGACAAGACCGGGCTGCACTCGATGTTTTGCTGCATGATCCTGCTGCAATGCTGCAGACAGATTTCGCTCAATTCATCCGAGTTGTGCCGCAGCGGATGATCGAGCTGCGGCGAGGCGATGACGATTTCCATTTGCCTGGCGCCGAACTCCGGCTCGCAGCCAAACAGCTCGCGGTAGCACTGCTCCTGACCTGGCGATTGATACGACAGCTTCAGCTGTTTCACACGCATCGGCTCGCCGTTCAGTGCGCGGCCGATCTGCATCCCCACGCCCAGCAATTCATCGGTACAGAACTTGAATACGGGCCGGCTGCCGGATGTGGCATCGATCACTTTCAAGCGCCAGCTGCCGTCGGCGTAATCATTCAGCTCGAAACGAATCAGCATGTCGAGCACGGCACCGCTGTATTGCAGCCACAGCGCCGCGGCGTGACGGATCGAACCGGAGGTGAGCAATGCATGGCCGACGATGCCGAAATCGGCGATTCTCGATGCGAACCCCAAGGACAACCCCAGCGATGGATCGCCGCTGAGCCGCACCATGTTGGCGACGACGGCCTGGCATTGTTCAAGATCGACCAGGTAGTCCGCATCGTTCAGGCGATCGAGGCGAATTCGCGTGCCGGCCAGCACGCTCGCAGGCGCGAATCCGCGCTGCTCCATCAGCGCGAGGTAGCGGCGGATGTTGATCGGCCGGAGCATTGACTAGCGGCAGCCTGCCAGCCTTGTTGCGGAAAACAGCGCGCTCAGGAATCGAACCGTTGCCGGTTTTCTTTGCGCGACAGGTGTGACCAGCAGATTCAACACATCCCCTCCCGGAACCAGACTCGCTCAGGAAATTCGATTTCCTCGAAGAGTCGTTTTTTTATTGAGAAAGCAAATTTTTCAAGCTGGCATTTATCCCCGAAAATGGATTGAGCCAACTTCGATACCGCACAGATTACAAGCGCCCCCAGTGCTCTACAATCCTAAAACAATGTCAAATTCGGCCAAAACAATGGCGAATGAGGCCACGGGTATATCCGGCCGAGCACTTGCTCGCCGCGCGTGCAGCGAAGGAGGTGCATGGCGACTTTCGCATGCACAGCGACCGGAAACCGCCGCACGATTTATGCGGCACTCGGTTTTGCCGGCGCTCGCCAGGCCGCGCGTTGATTGTCCGCCAGCGCCACTTTTTCGCCGGTGCAATAAGCCAGGCTGACGACATGCACCAGCAGCAAGCTCAGCGCGAAGGTAGCCGTGGCACCCGTCCAAATCCAAAGGGGATTGTCGGTGCTGAACATCGCCGCGGCCGTCGGCAGCGCCGTGGCGCAATGGCCGCCCCACATGCACAGCGGCACGCCGAAAATAATCAGCCAGTGATGTTTGCGATCAAGACGGGTGGACATCAGCTGTAGTCCGATCGAGATCGTCACCAGAAAGCTGCCGTACGTCATCGGGCACCACAGCGGTACGCCGAGCAGCACGAAAGGTTGAGGACCGTAGTAAATCCAGGCGTGCGTATTGACGCCGAATACTTCGATGCCGACGGCCAGCAGCGTGGTCAAGCCATAGAGTTTCCAAAGCGCCGCCGGGGTCAAGCCGCGTTCCAGCCGCTTGAGAAAATAGATCGCGGGAATCGACATATACCAGAAGTAAAGTACGCCGATGAAGAGTGGAATCTGCCGGCCGAAAAGATCGATCCATCCGACCTGGCCGCGAATTGGATAGAACGCGCTGACGAGCATATCTCCCAGCGGTTCATAAATGATTGCCAGCCCGCCGCCAATGAAAGCGTATACCGCAACCCAATCCTTGCGGCGGCGGGTTTCGCTGACTACGAACCACAGCGCCAGCACGAATAACAGGCAGCAAATTGCAATCAGGATCGTCTGCGGCAGCGCCGGCATTTCCGCAGACCACGGCACCAGTTCGAGAATCTTCGGGTTCACAGTAAACTCCTCATCACGTGAGTTGCGGCCAGCCCGGCGACAACGCGACTGTAATTGAATACCTGCTGATTTCCATTATTTCACAATGGAGTTTTGCGCCACTCGAAGCACATTGAATCAAACTCCTTACTGAATGAGTCGGCGATCTAATGACATTGAATAGCGCTGGATTTGATCACTCCACATTGTTGCTGCTGATTTTTCCTGGTTGCCAGATTTTCTGCCGATCTTCAATCGGCTTGTCACCTCATCTTTGCGGCAGACTCTTCGATTTCCTGGCGTTTGATCGCCTTGAAAGCGAGTGGAAACAAAGCCGAGTAGTAAATCGTGAAGACGACAATCGGAATCCAGAACGCGAATAATCCATTCCACGCGAACGGGCCTGTCTTGAAGAACACCGCGAGTCCGCCGGGCAGGATCAGCACGGAAATCCAGACACTGAGGAAACAGAACCAGCGCGGAAAGGTCGGCGTTGCGCTCTTGTCGGAGAATCCGACCACGGCGATGGCGACGGTCTGCATGACGAAAGGCGCATACAGCATGACGAATTCCAGCCAGGTCATGTCGTTAAGGAGTTGAACCAATTCCGGCGCGCGCTCGGGCCGGTAAAACGTCGCTGCCCAGAAAATGAACGGCAGATAAAAAGCCACGGCGTCGGCAATACCGGCACCAAAGGCAATCAAGGTCATCATCGGGAAGCGGCCTTCGATGCGCGCCATCTGGATTGCAAGCGTCGCCGACCACGGAATGATGAGCAGCGCTGCCAGATAGCCGACCGTGACCGAGAAACGGATGCCAAACAGGTTGCCCTTGTACATCTCCATGATTTCCGCGCCGCTCAGCGTCGGGCTTGGCGGCGGAATGAATTTAGCCAGCGGCCAGCAGGCAATGAAGAACAGGAAGTAGAACGCGATTCCGCACCACACGCCAAATCGCTGATATTGGATATGCATCGTGTTTATCTCTGGCGGTTTCGTGCCGGTTTTCGCAAAGTGGCTTTCAGAGATTGCGCAAGTCCGGTAGCCAGTGAATCGGCGTTCCGAGCGGTTTGAGAATTCCAGGCGGCGCTTTCATCACTTTCGGCACAGCTTTCAGCATGGTTGCTACCACGGCGTGATAACCGGATTCGGTGCGCGTATCGCCGGGCACGATAAATCGCTCGCCAGTAGCGAAATCGGATTTGATGTCAATCACGGTACGAATCGATGGCCGGCCGTCAATCGTCAATACCCAGCCTTGAACCTTTTCCACGCCCGGCGGCAGGCTCTCGTGCGTGATCGCCCAATTCACCTCGACCGTCATGAACGGTTTGTCCTGAGCTTTCAAATAACCGCACATGCGCGTCGTGATGCAACTCACCGTACCTTGCTTGACGACCAAGCTGCCATGCGTGAGATCTTTCGCCGCGACGGGATATTCGTTTTCGACCGTGATGCGGTGGTAGGTGATACCCATCGTTTCCGCCCAAGCCGCCAGACCTTGCTTGACGAAGTTGCCGGAGATCGCAAGCACTACCGGGCTTTTCGCTGCGACTTCGGGCGATTCGCCATAACCGCACACCTTGAACGTCTCCGGCTCCAGGAATGAGACGTCCCAGTTTTCCTGCATCTTCACATGACGCACGTCGTTGCACAGCCCGGTGAGCGAAAGCAGCAAGCGTTCGCCGACCAGATCGGGATTGACGCCGGTCGCGTGGAACACGCTGTTGCCCTGCCGGCACGCCGCTTCGACGCGCGCCACATATTCAGGCGGCCGCACCACATGCATATAGTGATAAGGCAAAGCCGTGACCAGTCGCTTGCCGGCTGCCAGCAACTGCACGATTTCCTCGTCATTGTTGAAAGTGGCGAGATCACGCGCGGTGTAAAGCACCACGTCGCAGTCGATCGCCAGCACCTCTTCGGCGTTCGACGATACCTTCACACCGATGGGATCGATGCCGATCAAGCTTCCTGCATCGACACCGTGTTTGGAGTCGCTGTAAGCACGCACGCCAACCAGCTCGAATTCCTTCAGCATGGAAATCTCGCGGATGCAGACCATGCCTAGCCCGCCCGGACCCCAGACGACTACTCTCATGGGTTTGTTCATGATGACGAAAGCTCCTCGATAATTTTTCTAATGACGATTAGAGCCATGACGACTGTAGCTGGCAAGAACAGCCCAACTCCAATGATGTGTTACTTTTCGCTGTAACGATGACGTCAAAAAATTTGCTGAAGTATTGAGTTCCAGGCTCGCAATCATTCACTTCATTGCAGGACTTGACGTATCTACTCCTTAAACCAGCCGGCAATATCTCGCAAACGGTATTAAAGAGATAAGGCTCTCTTAGCCCGCCGTTGCCAGAAAAGCGTTCGAGCGTGCTACAGGATTTTCCCGACTGACCGCCGCTGGCGGTAGTCGCAGAATTAACCAGACATTGGCCAGCGGCCAGAGGGTGAATACGGCAACGAAGCCGAGATAAGCGGGCGAATGGAAGAACGGTGCGATCTGCGCGAACGCGCCGGTGAGTGACCACAGCATCACGATGGTCGACAGCTCCATCGCAATCGATTGACCTGCGCGGCTCTGGCGGCGCGACATCACCGCAGTATGGAAAGGCACCGAGAACGAAGCCGTAACCGCGAAGGTGATGAAGAACAGCGGATCGCCCAACGAGACTTTCACCAGCGCCCACATCATGCCGATGCCGAGTGTGCCGAGCACCACCATTGCGCCGAAAGCGCGCTTCGACAGGTTAGGCCAAAGCTCCTTGTGACCGTAGCGATAAACCTGATAGATCATCAGCACTTCAAATCCCACGGTTCCGCACAGTGCGAACCACCACATCTTCACCCACCAATGGTTATAGACATGAAACCACTGGTCGTACATCAAAACGAAAGTGAAATCGTGCCATAGAAAAACCGCTGAGCCGATGAAGGGCACGACATAGACTTTCTGCTTGATCGCCATCGTCATTGCGATCACGAAATAGAAGAATGCGCCGATCACGGTAATCAACAGGCAGGCCATGATGGTCGCGGTATGTTGATCGATGGCCAACAGAGCTTCGTGTGCGTCGTACATGCTTTCCTCCAACAGTCGCGCGCAGGCGCTTAACGGGTAAATCGAGTGGCATTGCCCGAAGTTTATGGTTTCAGCTTAGCAAGAATTGCGTGGGCATCAAACCCGCAAAGATGTCGATTCCGGCCAATTTCAATTCCATATCGGCCAAACCTCCAGCGTGCATTCGACTCGCGCACGAGCAGTGATAGATTGTGCGAACGCGCCGCGAACTCTCGGACAAGCGGGTCGGCCAGCACTGCGCGGACGCGCACCTTTTTCCAAATACATGCCCTGCCCCATGATTCCTCAACGCAATCGCCGAGTCATCCTGATCCAGCGTCCGGTCGGAATTCCGCAAGCTTCACATTTTGAAATTGTGGAAAGTCCGATCCCGGAATTGCACAGCGGCCAGCTGCTCGTTCGCAACGAATTCCTCTCGGTGGAACCGGCCATGCGCGGCTGGCTCAATGCCACTGCGAACTACGCCGACCCGGTGGCGATTGGCGACACCATGCGCTCTTTCGCGGCCGGCACGGTGATCGCCTCAAAGCACCCGCTCTATGCCGAAGGCGACCGCGTGATGGGCATGCTCGGCTGGCAGGAATACGCGGTGACGGATGGCAAGCCGATCCGGCGCAAAGTGCTGGAAGCCGACCTGCCCTTGTCGTATTCGCTGGGAATTCTCGGCATCAACGGCGTCACCGCCTATTTCGCATTGACCGAAATCGGCCAGCCGCGACCCGGAGATACCGTGGTGGTTTCCACGGCTGCCGGCGCGGTGGGATCAGCGGTTGGACAGCTCGCACGTATTGCCGGCTGCCGCACAGTGGGCATCACTGGCGGCGCCACGAAGCAGCAGCTATGTCTGGAAAAATTCGGCTTCGATGCGGCTGTCGATTATAAATCTGCCAGTTTTGAAACAGACTTGGCTGCCGCAACACCGAATGGCGTCGATATCTATCACGACAATACCGCGGGCTATATCAGCGATGTCGTCGTGCGCCGGATCAACAAACGTGCGCGCATCATCTGCTGCGGAACGGCGTCCGTCGCCAATTGGGATGACTGGCCCAGCGGCCCGCGCATCGAGCGCCATCTGCTCAACAAGGCCGCGCGCATGGAAGGCTTTTTGATCTGGGATTACGAGCACCGTTACGAGGAAGCCGTGACTCGTTTAGCCGCCTGGCTACGATCCGGGCAACTCATTCATAGCGAGGAAATTCTCGAAGGCATCGAGCAGGCGCCGGGTGCGATCGCCACGCTGTATCGCGGCGAGAACCGCGGAAAACTGATCGTGCGTTTGGATCATTCCGCCGAATGATCCGGCGGGTCGATGCCTCGATCAATCACCGGTGAAATCCGGCCTGCGCTTGTCGCGGATCGCATCCATCGCTTCACGATGATCGTGCGTCTGGTTGGAAAGCGCTTCGTAAGCAATCGACGCATCCATGATCGAATGCGCCAGCTGTTTGAGTCCGATATTGATTGAAGCCTTGGTCCACTGAACGGCACGCGCGGGCATCGCCGCGACTTTCTGCGAATACGCAAGCACGCGCTGATCGAGTTCTTCCGCAGGCACGGCGTGATTGATTAAGCCGATGCGTTCCGCCTCCGACGCGAGCAGCGCTTCGCCGGTGAACAGATATTCCTTCGCGCGGTTGTAGCCCACCAGTTGCGGCCAGATCACCGCGCCGCCATCGCCGGCAACGAAGCCGATAGCGACATGCGGATCGGCGATCTTCGCGTGATTCGCGGCGAAGGTGACATCGCAAAAAAGCGCGAGCGTCGCACCCAGACCCATCGCGTGACCATTGATCTTGGCGATGATCGGCTTGGGGCAATCGAGCATCGAAAAAATCAGCCGCTTGGCGTAGGGCATCGCATTCCAGAAACGCTCAGGCTGGTCCATCGCTTCGCGGATGTAGCCGAAATCACCGCCGCCGCTGAAAGCCTTGCCTTGGCCAGTGAGAATGACGACGCGCGTTTCGGGATCGGTCGACACCTCGATAAAGAATCGGCACAGCTCGATCTCCATCAGCGCATTGGTCGCGTTCATCAACTCGGGGCGATTGAGCGCAACGGTGAGCACCGCGCCGTCGCGGGCCAATGCCAGCGTCTGGTAGCCGGATAATTCCATGCGCTATTTCTTGAACAGCATGCCGACGATGAAAAACAGAATCCCCAGGCTCAGCAGCTTGAACGCCTGACGCAATTGTGCCGGCGTCAGCACCGCTTCCACCGGCATCGCACCCATGATGGTGCCGACGACGATAAGATTGTTGCCTTCGGATTTGAGCCCGCTGACTTCCATCAGCTCGGATTGATCGGACGTTAACAGTTTCATTCGGGATCCTATCTGGATTGGAGAAGCTGGGCCGCTGCCGCAGGAATTCGCAGATGCTGAAGTGAACGAATGTAAGCAAGATTGACGAGGCCGCCGACCACGGTGGCGACGCCAAACGCGATCCACAACGGTGAGTGGAATCCGGGGGAGAGCATCATTGTCGCCGGATAATAGAAGATCGGCATCATCAGGAAACCCAGCCAGGCCAATTGCGACTGGCCGACAGCGGACTGCCGCAGCGCCATCAATCCAAAGTTGAAGGGCGCGCACCAGAAAAGGGTAACGCCGAAGATCACCAGGAACAGTTCATCATCCATGGTGCTTTTCACCACCAGCCAGGCGATGCTGCAAAGTATCAGCCCCAACAGGATGATGCCGGAGAACAAGCTTTGGCTGGCGCGCGGAGCCAGCTCCTTTCGTCCGTACTTGAGCAGCATCGTCAGGAAGACAAGCTCCATGCAGACGGTGACGCAAAGCCCAGCCCACCACAACTTCGGAAACCAATGATTGATGTCGTGGAACCAATGCCAATACAGAGCGACGAAAGTGGCGTCGTGCGGCAGGAAAAACAGCAGGCAGCCGACCGGCATCGAATAGATTTTGTGGCGAAAGCCCAGGCGGAGATTTTCAATCCAGTAAATATAGTTGCCCACCAGCGCCAGCATGCACAACGCCATGATCGGCAGCGCATGTTGATCGACGGTTTGAAGAACCGCTCGGGTTTCATACATTGCCATGTCAGGACCTCGCCTTGCGAACGGAGGATCAAATGACCGTAAAGGCTTTCTTCAAATCCATCTTCCAGTCCATCATCATCTTCATCGCAGTAGCGCGACCGCCGAACGTGACGGTGCCGCCCGGATGCTGCGCGGGGCCCGCGAGATACAGCGCGTCGATGCCCGGCACTTTGTACTGCGCCAGTTCCACCAGCGGCCGGCGGCCGAGCAACTGGCCGGCAGTGGTGCCGATGCCGAAGATGTCGCCGGTCATCATGTTGTTCGAGTGATGGTGATGATCCAGCGGCGTTTCGATGTGGCGCGCGATGATTTTGGAATCGTCCATGTTCGTGCAGTAGCTCTTGAATTCTTCCCAGATCGCATCGGCAAACGCCTGGCCATGTTTCTTCCAGCCTTCGAGCCCGCCATCTGCCAGCACGCGCGGCGCGAAGTGATACAGATACATCGCGCAGTGATCGTGGCTCGGTGCGCGCGTGGGGTCTTTGCGCGAATTCAGAATCGTCAGCGGCGACAAATGGTGTTGTGGAATTTCGCCATAACGGTATTGATCGAACACCTTGCGGATGCCGGTTAAATCCTTGCGCACATATTCGATGCACAGCGCCTGCGACCACGGCTCCTGACCGGCCTTGAATTGCGGCCATTCCGATAGCGCGATCTGCTGGTTGAGCGCGCCGTGATTGCTGAGCTTGACGCCGCGCGCGGCCGCAACCAGCGCGGGATCGACTGCGCCCGGCAGATATTCCTCGATGCGCCAGGGATGGATGTTGGCGATCACGGCATCCTTCGCCAGAATTTTTTCGCCATCCGCCATCAGCACGCCGGTGGCCTTGCCGCTGCTGATGAGCACCTGCTTGACCTCGGCGTTGGTGCGCACGGTGCCACCGTAATGCTCAATGCACTTGATCAGTGAATTGGTCACTGCGCGCGAACCGCCGACCGGAATGTGGCCGTCGTAGGCATGTGCGAGACCCAGCAGGTTGACCAGCGTCACGCCGGTGCCTTTCACGTCCGGGCCTTCCATCGCCTCGGCGCACCACTTGCTCAAGTGAATGCGGACTTCATCGCTCTCGAACAGGTTTTCGAGAATGTCGTAAACGCTCATGAACATCATGTCGACCAGGCGGCGTCCGCTGGCGCTTTGGTCGAGCAGCGAAATGAACGCGCCGGTCGGCAGCGGCGGCGTTGAAGCGCTCTTGCTCAGCAGCGGCAACAGCGCGATGCAATTGGTGGCGAAGGCGCGATAAGTCTCGGCATCCTTGTGCGAATACTGGGCGATGTCCTGGCAGGTCTTGTCGAGATCGCCATACGCCACAAGGCCGTCGCCGCTGTCGAAAATGGTGGCGAAGCCGGCCTGCCAGGTCTTCCATTGCAAACCAAATTTGGAAGCCAGGCCGAGTTCGTCATCCTTGACCGCGGGGCTGGCGATGCACAGGTAATAGCCCGAGGCATGCGGATCGTGGATGAAGCCCGGCGCAATTTCGATCGACACCACGCCGCCGCCGCACTGATCGTTCTTTTCCAGCACCAGCACCTGCTTGCCGGCCTTCGCCAGATACGCAGCCGCCACCAGCGAATTGCTGCCGGCGCCCATCACGACGATGTCATATCCGCTCGACATTATTTTTGCTCCTCTTGAGTTTTAATTTGAATCAGATTTGACGATGTGCGCGAGGCTCACGAGCCGCCGCTGCATCGCTTGCAGCCGGCCTGCTGTGGCGCGCGATTGATATCGAGAGACACGAACCTTGCCGGATCGCAGCGAAAATCGAAGCGGATCAGCACTGCTTGGACCGGTAAGTTAGAACAGCTTCAACCGGCAAATCAGGCCGACCATCATGCAAAAGTGGCCAAACCGCAGGCTTGCGCCAGGCGGCTGGGGGTCAGCCGCGGAATGCAGAACGCTTTCGGATTCAAGGTTTCCGGGCTGAAAGTCAGAGCCCGGACAAAACTCGCCCGCCGAAGTTGATCCACGACGATCTGCAATGGAAGCGATGCCCAGTTGCTCGCCTCCGCAGAATTCCGTACGCTAGCGAACTATCGACATTGCAACCACGATTGCACGGTCATGATGGAGGAGAAAAAGATGCTGCGTCCCACTCAGGTTCGTCAATACGTCAACTTCATGCAGTCGCGCGGATTCGCCGCCAGCGCGGTGCTCGCGGGGACTGGAATCGATGCGGACCGGCTCAGCGATTCCGCCTATCTGGTCGAACTGAATCAGTGTCATGCCGTCGCCGCCAACATGATCCGGCTGACCGATAACGCCGGCATTGGCCTGCAGGTCGGCGAGGCGACCCAGCTCAACGATCTCGGCATAGTCGGTTACGCGATGGCCTCGTCCAGCACGCTCGGGCAAGCGATCGGGTTGTGGCTGCAATACGGCAGCTCGCCGGTCGGTTTTCCCTTCACCTTGAAACTGCTCGACAAGCTCGATCCCGGCGCGGGCGAAAGCTGGGGCGTTGCGGCCACGCCGCATGGCATCAGCGGTTCGGTGTTCCGCTTCTATGTCGAAGAAACCTTTGTCATGGGGATGAAATTCTCGCTGCTGTTGACCGGCAAGCCGCTGGAAATCATCGACGCCGCATTTTCGTTCCCGCGCCCCGCGCACTGGCAACAATACGAGCGCATGTTTCAATGCCCGATCGCTTTCGATGCGCCGGAAACCCGCGCCGTGGTGCGCGCACCGATGCTCGATTCGCCGGTCAAGAGCAATGACAGCGAACTGCGCGAGCTTTGCATCCGCCACTGCACGCATCTGGTCCGGCAGATTTCCCGCAATGGCCCGGTGAGTTCGCGCCTGCGACAGGTGCTGACCACGCGCGGCAGCATTCCTGCGCTGGAGGAAGCCGCCGAAGCGCTCAACATGAGCGCCCGCTCGCTGCGGCGTTATCTGCAGGACGAAAACACCAGCTTCCAGAAAGTGCTCGATGAGTTCCGCAGCGGACTGGCGCGGGAATATCTCAGCGCGGGCATGATGCCGGCGAAGGAAGTGGCTTTTCTATTGGGCTTTTCGCAGGTTGATGCGTTCCGGCGCGCGTTCAAGACCTGGACCGGCAAAACCGTCGGTTCGTTTCAATCCAGCGGTGGTTTTCGCAAGTCACGATCGATGCGCGGACAGCCGCAGAACACTTACCGCGCCGAGCCGCCGCAAGCGCACTGGTAGCGGCATGGTTACGGGTCGCCGCTCAAAGCCATCGTTTGAAATTGCAAACTGCCGAACGAGATCGACCGCTCATCCAGCTTTATATCTTGCTGATGGACTTTAGCGCAGCAGGCAAGCCTGAATTAGAACTGGAGCCTCGCACCATTGTTTACAGAATTGCAGCAAGGTTGCGCCGTGGTGATCGGCGGCAGCGGTGGGCTTGGGGCCGAAATCAGCCGCACGTTCGCCAGGATTGGCAGCGCGGTCGCGTTCAATTATCACCAGCGAGTCGAACGCGCTGAATCGTTGCACGCGGAATTGGCACAAGCTGGCGCACGCGCGCTGATGCGGCAGGCCGACCTCGGCAATATCGAATCGATCAAGACCTTGTTCGCCGAAGCCGAGCAGCAATTCGAGCGCATTCACACCGTGGTCTACGCCTCCGGCCCGACCGTCCGGATTTCGGCGATTGCGGATTTGCCGCCGCAGGAATGGGCTACGATCGTCAACGCCGATGTCAACGGCTTCTTCAATCTGGTTCATGTCGCCATTCCATTTTTGCGACGCTCGCGCGGCTCGCTGGTCGCGCTGTCGACTGCGGGAACCAAACGCTTTCCACCGCTCGATGTGATGTCCGCCGGGCCGAAGGCCTCGGTCGAAATGCTGGTACAAGGCATCGCCCGCGAAGAAGGCCGCAATGGGATTCGCGCCAATTGCGTCGGCGTCGGCCATATCGAGGCCGGGCAAGGCTTGTCGATCCAGCAAGACCCGCGCGGCAAACGCTTGGCGGAACGGGTGCTGGCCGCAACGCCGCTGCGCCGTCTGGGCAGCGCGGCCGACATCGCCAACGCCGTGCTGTTCTTCGCCTCGCCGATGGCCAGCTTCGTTTCCGGCGAGATGCTCTGCGTCGATGGCGGCGGGCATGTTTGAGATCACGCCGCGCTGAGCCGTGCACTGCCTGTCGACCAGCGTTAAGCGCTGTGAAATTTGCTTAAGGCATCACCAAACAATTTGCGCTGGATTTTCGCCTGCAGCCTACGGCGCGCTGAGCTTGGTCGCCTCGTTGGCGATGCAGGTTTTGAGCGCGGATTCTGCCGAGAGCGTTCCCGACGAGTAATTGTTCTGGCAAGCCACGGCAGCATTGCCCAAGGCGGCTGCCCTGGCTGGATCGCGGCCGCCGCTGGCATGGATGGCGCAAATCGCGCTGCCGGTTTCACGCAGCGTTTCCGGCGGCAGCGTGGGATGGTCGTAAACAAACGCGGCGAATTCGGCGCGATGCGACAAGGCGTTATCGATCGCGGTCCGCTCGTCGACACTATTGGCGAGCGCCTCGTACTTCGTATAGACCCGATTCTGCGCGGCGTCGCTGGGCTGGCCGGCATCGCGCAGGCGTCCGAGATCCTGATACAGCACGCTTTCGATCCGGCATTCGAGCGCGTCTGCAGCATTCAGATGCGCCAGCGAGGCAGCGGTCGGTGTCGCGGGCGGAGTCGAAGCGCAGCCCTGCAAAACCATAAACGGAACGGCGGCAAGACTTGCAAGACGCGGCACGATTTTCCCCTTTTTAATCGCCATCACACCCTAATATCGCTTATGGAATTTTGCCGATCAACATCGTTCGAGATGAGCCAAGCTGAAACGTGATGTCGGCGCTCAATCGCCCCAGGCGTTGGAAACCTCGGCCAGCTTGTTGAACTTCAGTTTGTAGTTTTCGTAATCGCGCGGCGCGACAAGCTTCTGTAATTGTGCCGGCGGCAGATTGTTGATCGACGTGTTCAGATAAGCGATTCGCGGATAGAAAAGCTTCATGTAACCGGAAAAATCCGCGCACTGGGAGCGATCGGATTTGCGCGCGCCAGCCTCGCAGCGCAGCGCTTTTTTGTACGCCGTATCCACATGACTCGAAAGTTCGAGCCAGTTATCCCTGAGCGGATTGGCCTCGGCGGCGCATGCCATTCGCGGCATGCCGGCAAGCAGGCCTGCAATCAACAACAAACGAACAATCAACCCGTTCAACTCCAAAAATAATGTTGCGATCGATAAAAGCGATAAGCGCTTCTTGTTATCAGGCTATTCGAGCCGCGCTTGAAAAAGCTTGGCACCGTGGCCAAGCATGACATTTTCCGATGCCGTGTAGCGGATTGATCGCTGGGTATTTTAGTTGCATTCAACACTGGCAGTATCGCCGCACGATCGCGCAGCTTTTCTGGAAACAGGTGACATTGCCTGCATTTACTGGGTAATCTAGAGGAACAGTCGCGGTTATTCGTTGTCTGTGTACGGTCAACCGGTATATTAAAAGCGTTGATTTTGTTTGGTTCAAAACTCAGGAGAGTTGCCATGAAGCTGATGAATCTTGTTGCTGCTGGCGTTTTCGTGATGGCTGCCGGATCGGCATTCGCAGCCGACAGCGCCGAGCAGATTCCCGCACCGACGATCGAAATGCGCGCCGCGGGCGCAGTACCGACGCCGATTCCGGTCGTCACCAGTTCCGCCATTCCTTCGCCGACAATTGAACTTGTGCCGCAGGCGAGTGCGAGCTCCACGACGTCGACATACCAGAACTACAACTCGGACGCCCGCGGATCGACGCAGTGGAGCGATAGCGAAAGCGGTTCGGCACCGAGCATTACCACGATGGTTCGCTGAAACCCCCATCCATTCGCATCGCGGGTATGGACGCGACGGATAGGCGTCCATACTGGTCCTCAACGGTTTGGATTGCGGGCCATTCAGGATTTTCTTCTACGTTAGCGACTAGTTTGCTGATGTCTTCGGCCGGCCAGCAATTGCTTGATCTTGCCATCGATATTGGCGCCCGCGTTTTCGCCGCATGTTAATCTTTGCAAACATTTCAATCCGAGAATTCAATGGCAACCCGTAAAGAAACCGCATTGGCCAATAAAAAAGCACGCAAGGAAAAGAAAGCGGCTTCGCGGGCAGCATCGACCAAAAAGTAGTCCAAAGGCGCGCGCCTCTGAACATTCCTCAAGCCTTGCCTTTACTTGAGAATCGCACAAAAAAAACCCGCTCTGCGCGGGTTTTTTTGCTAAATTACGAGGCTTAAAAGCAAGCGCGCGGCTCAATCCACCGGTTCGTCATCACCCAGCGCTTCTTCATCGACGTTGGTTTCTTCGAAATCAGACTCGAGTTCTTCGATACCGTTTTCCGGCTCCGGATCGATGTTGGTCTCGGGTATTGGCAGTTTATAGCGAATGCGGACCAGGCTTTCGCGGCCAGCCCCCGTCATCACGTTTGAACCATCGCCTCGGGCAGTCACCCAACCGCGCGCGCGCAGCCGTTCGAGCACATTGACGGGAATTTCCAGCCGTCCCGGCGCTGCGCTCAACTTGGTCATCCATTCGATTTCGGCGCTACTGATGTCGCTCACTTGCTCATTTCCAGCCCGTTAGACGGGTCGTTGATTCGATTGACCACTAAACGGCGCGATTCGATCGGGATCACGAAAAATATCTGCCGCCGCCAGGCCGCTTCAGACGATCGGGACTTCATCGATGCGGGCAACGCCGAAGCCGATCGATCCGAGGAAAATCATGAACGCAGTCTTCGGATCGGGCTCCAGCACCTCGCCGGTTTCGGTCCACACGCGGAATACCGTCGACTGCTTTTCCGCGACACGCACCGGCTGCGCGCGATCGACATGAACGTGCTGCTCGCGCAGCAGGTCGATCTCGTGTCGATACGCCTTATTCGCAAAAACGTAAACGATCATATCGAACTCTCCCGAGTTTCCCTGCAGCTGATTCTTCGCCCTGTATTAAACCTGACAACAAGCTGACATACCCGTCAGTTCATGTAAAGATCGGTTGCAGTCTACGGTAGTTTCCGCGCGAGATCAGCGGCCGGCGGCACTTTTGATCGAAACGATACGCAGCGCTAGTTCGAGGGCTTGCTCGTAGTTGAGCCGCGGGTCGACCGCGCTGCGATAGGCGCGATGCAGATCGTCTTCGGTGAGATCGCGCGCGCCTCCAAGGCATTCCGTCACGTCTTCGCCAGTCAGTTCGAGATGCACGCCGCCGAGCCGAGAGCCGCAGGCCGCATGAATCTCGAAGCTGAGTTCCACTTCGCGCAGGATATCATCGAAGCGCCGCGTCTTGTAACCATTTTCGAGCGCTCGCGTGTTGCCATGCATCGGATCGCAAATCCACAGGACTTCATGACCCTTTTTGCGCACAGCGTCGATCAAAGCAGGCAGATATTGCTCGACCTTGGCCGCGCCCATGCGATGGATCAGCGTCAGCCGGCCGGGCTCGTTCTGCGGATTCAGAATCTCGCAAAGTTGCTGCACCCATTCCGCGTTCATGTCGGGCGCGACTTTCACGCCGATCGGATTACGGATGCCGCGAAAATATTCGACATGCGCGCCGTCCAGCGCCGCCGTGCGCATGCCGATCCACGGAAAATGCGTGGACAGGTTGTACCAGCCTGGCTGACGCGGCACCTGGCGCGTTTGCGCGGCTTCGGCCGCCAGCAGCAGGGCTTCGTGCGCGGTATAGAAATCCACCCGATTGAAGTCGCCGATGGTCTGACCCGCCAGCGTTTCCATGAAGCGCAGCGATGCGCCGATCGACTCCACGCGCTGACGATAATCGCCGGCCAGCGGCGAGTGTTGCGCCCAATCGAGATTCCAGTATTCCGGATGATGCAGGTCGGCGAAACCGCCATCGATCAAGCCGCGCACGAAGTTCATCGTCATCGCTGAACGCGCATGCGCAGTGAGTAAACGCTGCGGATCGGGCACGCGCGCCGCCGCGGTGAATTCAGGCGCGTTGACCAGATCGCCGCGATAGCTTGGCAGCGTAACGCCCTCGCGCGTTTCGGTATCGGTGGAACGCGGCTTTGCATACTGGCCGGCAAAACGGCCGATGCGCAGCACCGGCTGCTGCAAGCCATGCACCAGCACCAGGCTCATTTGCAGCAACACTTTCAGGCGATTGGCGATCAAACCGGATTCGCAATCGGCAAAACTTTCTGCGCAGTCGCCGCCCTGCAAGACAAAGCGCTTCCCCGATTGTGCCTGCGCCAATTGGGCTTTGAGCGCGTTGACTTCCCAGGAGGTGACCAGCGGCGGCAGCCGCGCGAGTTCCGTCAGCGCGGAAGCGAGTGCGGCTTGATCCGGATACGAAGGCTGCTGGATCGCCGCTTTCGACTGCCAGCTTTGCGGATGCCAGTCGCGCGCAGCAGCGCCGGAAATCGCTGTCGAAATCGAATCTGGAATAACGGCTGCTGAACTCACGAACGCACAAGCTCGGGTGATAATGGCGCGCCAGTATAAGACCTCCGCCTGCCCTGTCCTCGTTGCTCATGCCTGCGAAACCGCCCGTCCTTGATGCCTCTGGGGAACCTACGGACGCAGCCGCGCATACGCCGCTGATGCAGCAATATCTGGCGCTGAAAGCGCAGCATCCACAGATTCTGCTGTTGTTCCGCATGGGCGATTTCTACGAGCTGTTTTACGACGACGCCCGCAAGGCCGCTCGGCTGCTCAACATCACGCTGACGCGCCGCGGCGAATCCGCCGGCGCACCGGTAGTGATGGCCGGCGTGCCGCATCACCAGCTGGATAATTATCTGGCGCGGCTGTTGCGAGCGGGCGAATCGGCGGCGATCGCCGAGCAGATCGGCGAAGCCGCCACGACCGAATCATCGGCAGTCAAAACGGCGGCGGACAAAGGCCCGATGCGGCGCGAAGTGGTACGCATCGTCACGCCCGGTACGGCCACCGACGAAGCGCTGCTCGATCCGCGTGCGCAAAGCCTGCTGGTCGCGGCCTGCGCGCTGCAAAATCGTTATGGCTTGGCCTGGATGGAGCTTTCGTCCGGCCGCTTTTGCGTGCTGGAAACCGCCAGCCAGGGCGATTGGCTGGCGGAAATGCACCGGCTCGCACCGAGCGAGCTGCTGCTGCCAGAAGACTCGGCCCTGGGCACGCAAAATTTTGCCGGGCTGCCGGTGCGTAATCGGCCGCCGTGGAATTTCGATATCGCATCCGCGCGCCGCTTGCTGATCGACCAGTTCGGCACCCGCGATCTGCGCGGCTTCGGCGCCGATGAATTGACCGCGGCAATCGGCGCCGCTGGCGCCTTGCTGCAATACGTGCAGGAAACGCAGAAAGCACACGCCGCGCAGCTCAGCGGCCTGCGTGTCGAAGCGCCGGGCGACACCTTGATTCTCGACCCGGCCACGCGGCGCAATCTGGAGATCGATCGCGCGCTCAGCGATCAAACCGCCAACGCGCATCAACATACGCTGCTGGGACTGCTCGACACCTGCGCCACGCCGATGGGCAGCCGCCAGCTCGCGCGCTGGCTGGCGCGGCCGCTGCGCGATCGCAAGATCGTGGAATCGCGCCACGACGCCGTCGCCGCACTTCTAGGCAGTGAAGCGAGCGTTGCGATCCGCGAAAGCCTACGCGCGGTGGCGGATGTCGAACGCATCCTCGCGCGCATCGCGCTGCGTTCGGCGCGGCCGCGCGATCTGGCCGGCCTCGCCGCCAGTCTGACCGCTCTACCCGCCGTGCATGCCGGGCTCGCCAGCGCGGAAGCACCGCTGCTGGGCGAACTGAGCCAGCGTCTGGGCGATCATCAAACGCTCGCCGTTCAACTGAAGAATATGCTGGCGGACGAGTTGCCGATGACGATCCGCGACGGCGGCGTTTTCCGTCGCGGCTGCGATGCAACGCTGGATGAACTGCGTGATCTTTCCGGCAACGCCGACGGTTTTCTGGTCGATCTCGAACAACGCGAACGTGCACGTTCCGGCATCGACAGCCTGAAGGTCGGCTACAACCGCGTGCAGGGCTATTTCATCGAGGTCAGCAAGGTTCACAGTGCGCGCGTTCCGGTTGAATACACGCGCCGGCAAACGCTGACGCATGCCGAACGCTACATTACCGAAGAGCTGAAACGGTTCGAGCAACAAGTGCTGACCGCGCGCGAACGTGCGCTGGCGCGCGAAAAGCAGTTGTACGATCAACTGCTGGAACACATCGCCGGCCAGTTGCGCGAATTGCAGGAAACCGCTGCGGCGCTGGCGGAACTCGACGCGCTGTGTGCCTACGCCGAACGCGCTGCGGCGCTGCGCTGGAATCGGCCGCAGCTGACTGACACGCCCGGCTATGAAATCTGCGGTGGACGTCATCCGGTGGTCGAGCAGACGCTGGCGATGGATTTCGTCGCCAACGATTTGCGGCTGGATGCTGCGCGTCGCCTGCTGGTCATCACCGGCCCCAACATGGGCGGCAAAAGCACTTATATGCGGCAGACGGCGCTGATCGTGCTGCTGGCGCATGCCGGCAGTTTCGTGCCTGCGGATGTGGCGTGTATCGGGCCGACGGATCGCATCTTCACGCGCATTGGCGCGGCCGATGATCTCGCTGGCGCACGCTCGACCTTCATGGTGGAAATGAGCGAAACCGCGAACATCCTGCACAACGCCAGCGCGACCAGCCTGGTGTTGATGGACGAAGTCGGCCGCGGCACTTCGACTTACGATGGCCTCGCACTGGCGCGCGCCTGCGCTGAACATCTGGCTGCGAAATCGCAGGCATTCACCTTGTTCGCCACGCATTATTTCGAGTTGACTGCGCTCGCCAACGAGATCGAAGGCGTGGCCAACGTGCATCTCGATGCGGCTGAATATGCGTCATCGAATGGCCAGCAGCTGGTGTTCCTGCACCGCGTTCAAGACGGGCCGGCGAGCCGCAGTTATGGCTTGCAGGTGGCGGCCTTGGCCGGCGTGCCGCCGAGCGTGACACAACGCGCGCAAGCGCTGCTGGCCGAACTGGAACGCAGCTCCCGGCAGCCACGCACGTATTCCGCCGTGCAGCCGGAATTACCCTTGTTTGAATCTGTCGAGTCGGCTGCGCAGCAGAAGCTGGATCAGCTCGATCCCGATCAACTTTCACCGCGCGATGCGCTGGCAGCACTATACGAACTCAAACGTCTTCGTGCCACAGAACGTAAGCATTGAAACGATCGACGCGCGATGTCCGTGCGTTCACAGCAGCGTTAGACTCGCGCCATGACGATCATTCCCCAGCTTCGTTCTGAGAAACCGCGCGCATGGCTGGCGGCAGCAAGCATCGGCTTTTTCGCAGCCTTTGTGCCGGAGTTTTCCATCGCTGCGGCCAGCGCGAGCCCACCAACCCAGCCGCCGCTGCGTATGGGACTTTGGGAGCAGCATCATGCGCAAACGCTGAACGGCATGGATTTCGATGTGCCGGATTTCATCGTCGATCAGGCGCGTCGGTCGGGCGTCGACATGGCGTCCGATGGCCGCAGCGAACGGCTTTGCATCACGCCGCAGAATATTGCTAGCATCGGTCAACCGAACGCGGCGGCACTGCCCGCCTGCCATAAGGAAAACATCCGCCTGAGCGGGAAAAGTCTCGATCTGAGACTGGTCTGCCGCGACGAAACCGGCGCGGGTGAAGGCCAGGTCCACGTGATTTTCGACGGCCCCACTTACTATCACGGCACGTTCGCGTTCACCGGCACGCATCAACTGTTTGGCGACAACATGCTGCCGCTGGAATTCGCCGGGAAAGTCACCGGCCGCTGGTTATCGCCGAGTTGCGCGGCTCCGCGCTGACGCGCGAATCCGTTCGCGTGATCGCGGTTGCAAAGCTTTCAGACGCCTGCGAAATGCAGCACCAGTTTGACGATCAGCCACATCGTCAGGATCAACAGCAGCGTAGCACCCAAGCCCACCGCGATGAAGGCGAGCGGATTGCCCGAGGTGAAATCACGTTCGCGGTTCTTGCGGCTCTGCACGCCGAAAAACGAGGCCGCCACGCTGGCGACGGTCTGCATGAACGTGAGCTTGCGGCGCTCGGGCGAAGGTCGGGGTTCGGTCATGCGATCTTGCCGCTGCGCTTCAGTATTTTTTCAGCAAGGTCTGCGAAACGCGCAGGTCTTCGCTGGCCTTGTGCTGGATGTCCTGCGCGATCAGCCTCTCCAGTTTGCCACCGAGCAAGGGCACCGAGCAGCTGACTTGCCAGTGCAGCAGATTGACGCAGCCGTCGTCAGTATCCAGCACTTCCATGTCGGCGCCGAGTTTCACTGGCAGCCCTTGAAACTCGAATGACAGGCGCCCGCTGCGGGTTTTGATATTCCAGCGGTCCTCCTCGATCACATGCGCGGTTTTGCCGGCAAAACGCTTGGCGAAACCCGGCAGTTCGATCGTCGCCATGTCGTCGAAGCTGAAGCGGACCTTGAACTCGTCGCCTTTCTTTTCGTGATCCAGCAGCTTGACATTCATGCGCTTCAGCAACTTCGCCTTGTTCTCGAAATAGGCAGGGTCGGTGAACATTTTCTGCACGACCTTCCAGGGCTGATTGAATTCCTGACGATCCTCGAATTGCATGCGGCCTCCTGATTGCAATCGCTCGTAAAAAAGCCGCCGGACTTTCATCCGGCGGCCTGATTTCTCACATCATCTGAATTGACTGACCGGGCTTACTTGGTGCTCATCTTCTGCACCGAAGCGGCGGTGAAGTAATCGTCGGAGAAGTTAACCGTTTCATCAGGTGGCTTGTCCTCGTTGAATGCCGCGGTGATGAAGTAGCGGCCGGAGGCGAAATCGTAGATCAACTCAGGTGCCGTCGAAGTCGCCAGAATGTTGGCGGCGGTGAACAGATGGCCTTCCTGGAATTTGTAGAGCTGATCGCGGTTATCGTAATCGTCGACCGCTTCGATATTCCACGAATCCTCATCCACATAGAAGCGGCGCTTCTTGAAGGTGTGATTGGTGCCGGCCTTGAGGTTGGCCTCGACCACCCAGTAGCGATGCAGTTCGTAGCGCGGCAAATCCTGATTCAGGTGCTTCGGCCGGATCAGGTCGGTGGTCTTGACCTTGTTGCCGGCGATCTTGTCCGAGTTGTACGGCAGATAAAACTCTTTCTTGCCGACCAGTTTCCAGTCGTAACGATCCAGCGCGCCGTTGAACAGATCGACCTGATCGTAGAACTCGTTGCCGTCGGTGCCTTCGTACGGATTGTCGTATTGCACCGTCGGCGCGCGGCGGATGCGCTTCAAGCCTGGGCTGTACAGCCAGGCCGCACGGCCATCGTCGCCCGAGCCGGATTTTTCCTGCACGAGAATGAAAGTGCCGGCCAGACGCGGCGGCGCCAGCGTGTGCGACAGATATCGCAGGAATTCGCCGTTGCCCGAAACCATCGTTTTCGGATTCTTGATGCTGGCGTAGTAGAACTTCACTTCTTCCAGAATCTTGGTCGCCTGGAAATCACCGCTGGGCTGCACGATGAACTGGTTGTTGTAGCGACGCACCGATTCGCCACGCCATTTCAGACGATGATTCCAGATCACTTCCGCGCCGGTTTTCGGGATCGGATACGGGAAACCGAGCGTACAGTCGTTCGGAATATCGGTGCCCTGCAATTCGCAGGTGGTCGCATTCTTCGCCGTTGCCGCATAGATTTCCGTCGGCCACGACACCGTACGATGAGTCGGGTACACATTCATCTTGTAATCGGTAAAGCGCTTCAGCAGCTCTTTGTGACCTTCGGTGAGCTTGTCGGCGTACTTGGTGTAATTGTCATGCGTGATGGTGAACAGCGGCGCTTCGCCGTCGATCGCATCGTCATGCGGAAATTCGCCGGACAGCGCACCGTCTTTCTTGCGGCCGCCGGTCCAGGCCGGAATGGTGCCTTCCTTGTTACCGGCTTTCTCGGCGCCGACCGGCGTCAGGTCCTTGCCCAGCTTCGCCGCCTCATCCGCGGTGACTTTTGCGGCCGCTTGCTGGGCAGACATGCCCAGACCTGCCGCGCACAGCAACAACAATAGTTTCTTCATGGTGGTAAAGCTCCTCACAGGTGTAGATTCTTTGACTTTGGTCTCTAACTTCGGTTGAGCGCAAACCCGCTGAGCGTGGTGAATGCAGCATCGAGGCCGTTTTTTCGTGGGGGAATGCTACCGAAAATACGCCGTGAATGCCACGCCGGGCGTTCACTTATCGCACAAGCCGTTGGCGGATCAATTTCAACGCGCCAACTCGATTCCAAGCGCAGACAACATGCGCTCACGCGGGTTAAGTTCCACGCCCATCGTCGCCAGCATGATGAAGACGCCAGCGATGCGGCGATGCAGGAACACGATCTCGCGCGGCGGCACGCGAAAATACCGCGACAGCGCATTGCGTGCCGCCACATTCGCCACGCGCATCGGCAGATTGCCCGCCGCCCAGCGATATTCGCCTTTGGCGTTGAACAATTCCGGCGGCGTCGCCGGATCATTAGCGACGTTGAAAGGTTCGACGATCAGCTCACACATTTCGGCGAAAGCCTGCTGCACCGAAGCCGGAAAATCGGCGTGCATCAAACCAATTCCGACTGCGCCACGCAAGATCCGCGATCGATCGCGCTGGATCGCACCGCAAACGATCTCCGCGTAGTGATGCACGAATTCGGCAGGAAATGGCCGCGTCGCGCCGAAATCCAACAGCACGATGCGATCTTCGTCGGCACGCTCGCCGATGCGGATGCGATAGTTGCCGAAATGCGGATCGGTCTGCACCAGATGCCAATCGAAAAATTCGGTGACGAACAGATCGATGAACGCAGCACCCAGCTTGTTGCGGCGCGCGCCGGATAGTTTCAGCACTTGCGGCGAACGCGCGGAAACGCCCGCTTCAAACGTCGTCGTCAACACCCGTTCACTGGAATATTCGGCCAGCACGCGCGGCACGATGAAACGCTTGTCGTGTTGCAAACGCTGCGCAAATTCTTCGGTGAATTTTTTTTCGGAGACATAATCCACTTCGCGGTGCAGCATCTCGCGCACCTCGGTAAAAACCGGCGTCAGATCGAGCCCTTTCGGCGCCAGCCGCGTCATCAGCAACAGGCGCGACAAGGTTTTGATGTCGCTGTCAATCGCGTCGGCCACGCCCGGATACTGCACCTTGACCACCAGCTCAAGCCCATCGCGCTTGCGCGTGGCGCGATGCGCCTGACCGAGCGACGCCGCCGCCAGCGGATTTTCATCGATCTCCAGTTCGGCCAGACGCTTGGCGCCGAGCTGCTTTTCCAGAACCGGCGCCACCACGCGCCAGCTCACCGGCTGGGTATCGTCTTGCAGGCTCGACAACACTTCCACCGCTTCGTCCGGCAGGAAATATTGTCCGTACAGCGAGAGCATCTGGCCGGCTTTCAGCACACTGCCTTTGAGCCGTCCGAGTTCATCCGCCAGCACCTGCGCCTGCTTCACGTAGAACTCGCGGTCGGCTTCGGAGCGCTCGACGCGGCCGCGAAAAATGTTCATCACCGAATGCGCAACGATCTGCGTGCCCGCACCGAAGCCGAGCTTGGTCAGCGCAAGGTTGCGCTCGAACGGCCGGGTCGCCAGACGATCAATGCTTGGCTTAATCTGCGGCGGCTTCTTCAAGTTCATAAAAATTGTGTTGAGTGCATGATCCGGCGAATCGGGAGAATCAAAGCATGTCCAGTCTGAGCGACATTTTACTGAGTGCAGCCAACCAGCCTGCAGTGACCACGGATTGCGTAGCTGTGATCGAACACTACGTGGCGCATCGTGGCGGCATTCGCGGCATCGGCATGCGCGCCGCGCTGGCAATGGGTAAAGCCGCGCGGCCGGACCTGCTGCTGCGCGGTATCGGACATCTGCTTCCGGATATTGTTGCCACGCTCGAACCCAGTTATGCGCAAAGCCTGCAAAGCGGTGCGGATTTCCAGGCGGTGCTGCTGCAGAACAGCGACAGCGTCTGCCGCAATCTGGTAGCGATTGCCGACCGGCGCATGGCAGTGGTGAAAAATCCTTCGGTGAAATCGATCTACAAACGCCTGAGCGGCGATGCCGAAACCGAAGTCGCCGCACTGCTGCCGGCGCTGGCGGCGGCCGTCACCAAATATCTTGCGAAAATCGCGTGAGACTTGAACCTTGTTCGGCTTACAATATTTCCACTGAATCTGCGGTTCTTTTGGCCTCGGATTCATTGACAAAAGCGGCTTGATCGGCGCGCACTGATAGGCGCGCGGCGATGACGAGCCATCGAACGCGGTTGTTGGGGGATGGGAATGATGCAACGGAAGGTTTACGTCCGCCGGGCGCTCAGGCTGGCGCGGCTGGGATTCGCTTTGGCGGGATTGATCGGCGCGAGTCTGGCGCTGGCGCCGGCGGCATCGGCGCTCGAATTCGATGTGCCAGTGCCATTCCTTGGCGGCGATGGCATTCATGGCGCCTTGAATACGACGCTCACTGCCGGCGCTGGTTTTCGCACCGAAGGCCAGAATGTCCATCTGATCGGCAAGGGCGATCTCAATCCCAATGTCTGCAACACCGGCCAAGGCTCCGGCGGCACGATTTATTATCAGGATTGCCAGGGTGTTTTCCGCGATCAGACTTATCCCGCAGCGCGGCTTGGGGAAGTGCCGGGCAGTTACACGATGAACCATGACGATGGCGATCTGAACTACAACAAGGGTTCGTTTTTCCAGGCGCCGGTGAAGGTGACGCCCGACCTCACACTGACCTATAAAACCTTCGGCTTCTTCGCCCGCGCGCTGTATTTTTACGACTTCGTCAACGACGATAAAACCGAGCGGCATCCGGATGAAATCACACCGCAGAACGCCAATCAGGTCGGCCGCGTTGGCACGCAGATTCCTGGGCTTTCCAATTCCACGCTGGCCGGCTTGGGTCTGCCGATTCCGTTGCTCAGCCAGCGGCTTTACGGACCGGGCGCGTATGTGCGCTCCAAGCGCACCAACGGTGAAGAACTGCGCCAGTCCGGCACCAATCTGCAATATTTGGATAGCTATTTCTACGGCAAGATTCCGATTCCGCTGACCGACGACAAGGAACTCAGCTTCAAGCTCGGTCGCCAGAGTGTGAGCTGGGGTGAAAGCACCACGCTGGTATTCAACAGCATCAACGCGGCGAACCCGATCAACGGCAATAATTTCTATCGCATCGGCAATCAGACCGAAGAGGATTTCACGCCGATCAACATGCTCGACCTGAGTTTTTCGCCGATCGAAAATGTCACCGTTGAAGGCTTCTATCAACTCGAATGGCAGCCCACCGAAGCGCAGACGCCAGGCACTTATTTTTCCAGCAACGACATCGGCACCAACGACACTGGCTCGTTCGTCAACCTCAGCTTCGGCGGCGGCGCGGACGATCCCAACGGCCTTGGTCATCCGCTCGACAACCCCCTCGGCCTGATTACTTATACCTCGCTGAACGCGGAGCGCGCGCCAGACATGCAGCCGCGTACGGCAGGTCAGTTCGGCATCAAGCTGGAGTATTACGCCGACTGGCTCAACGGCGGCACCGACCTTTCGCTCTATTACGAAAACTATCACTCGCGTCTGCCCTATCTTGGCTTCTTTGCCACCCAGCTGAGTTGTGCGAAACAGGCGACCAATGCCCTCAATTTCTTCGGCGTGGGCTGCCCGAATGCACCGGTATTGACGGCCTTGACCGGCAGCACGATGCGCAGCGACGCGGTACCGCTGAATACCGCGCAATTCTTCCTGCAATATCCCGAAGACATTCACCTGCTCGGCGCCAGTTTCAACACCACGATTGGAGAGTATTCGCTGCAGGGCGAAGTCGCTTACCGGCCGAATCTGCCGATGCAGGTGGCGGCCACCGACCTCGCGTTTGCCGCATTCGGCCCGACGCTGGACAACTGCTCGCAGGCCAGTCAGGGTTGCATGGATGCCGGCGTAAACGTCGGCAATGCTGCGAATGGCGGATTTTCGGCGACGGCTTACAACGACAACCGCTTCCAGACCGCGCCAGGAGTGGATGGCGGCTATGCGGATAGCCTCAGCCTGATCGTCGGTCAGGTGCCGGGCTCGGCGCGCTCGTTTCCGAATTTCATCATTCCGTATCGCGGCGGAGTGGTTGGTCAAAATCCGGCGACCGATCCGACCAAGCCTTTGAATCGCAGCAATCCCGGCTACATCCAGGGTTACGAACGCTTTCAGCTGATCCAGCTCGATCTCGGCATCACCCGCGTGCTGGGCGAATCGGACAATCCATTCGGCGCCGACCAGATCATCGTACTCGGCGAAGTCGGCTTCGATTACATTCCCGATCTGCCGCCGCTCGACGTGCTGCAAATCGATGGCCCCGGCATCGGCCTGAGCGCAACCGCCGGCGCAGATGGCTCCGGCGCGGATCGCTCGAAACAAGCCTGCTCGAATATCCCGGATTGCTCGTATGGTGCGGACGGCCTGCGTTTCAATCCGCACCAGCAGGATCGCACCGGTTATGTCGATGCGTTTTCCTGGGGCTATCGACTGATCGCACTAGCGAGCTATGAAAACGTATTGCGCAACGTCGGCCTGCATCCGATCGTGACCTTGAAGCAGGATATTCAGGGCACGTCGCCGGGGCCGGGTTTCGAATTTGTAGCCGGCCGCAAGGAAGTCGATGTGCTTTTGGAAACGCGCTACAAATCCTCGCTGTCGTTCAACCTCGGCTACAACTGGTACTGGGGTGGCGGCAATTACAACCTGCTGTCGGATCGTGATTTCGCGCAGGCTTTCATCAAATACCAGTTTTAATCGAGAGGCCCGGTCCGGGTTCCGATCTGCTGCGGCAACGAGCCGGGCACCGTCGCCAGCGAGTAAAAAAATTCGTTGGCGACGGCGCAGCCAGTCAGGTCTGGCGTGGCGGTCAGCGACATCGATTGACCGCACTGGCAAGCTGAGCTTGGGTTGGAACATACTGTGAACGCAGGTGCGAAGTTGCGTTCATGACATCGCGTTTATACAAAAATAAAAAACAGCTTTTGAGTCGAGAGCCGTTTCGGAAAAGCGATGGGCTACGGCACGGATTGATCGATTGGAGGGGAGAAAGATGCAGGCAAAAACAGGATTTGCACCGGGGCATTTCGCAGCCGTCACTATCGCCATTGCTTCAGCACTGGGTTGCGGCTCGGCAGCGCTGGCCTTGGAATTCGATGTGCCAGTGCCTTTCGTCAATGGCGACGGCATTCACGCCACGCTGAACAACACGCTGACGGCCGGCGCAGGCTTCCGCACGCAAGGCCAGAGCGTCAATCTGATCGGCAAAGCGGACTTGAATCCCAATGTCTGCAACACCGCGCCCGGTGCGAACGGTACGATCTTTTATCAATCCTGCCAGGGTGACTTTCGTACGCAGTCTTATCCCGCCGCGCGGCTGGCCGAAGTGCCGGGCCAGTACTCGATGCACAACGACGATGGCGACATCAATTACAACAAGGGATCGTTTTTCCAGGCTCCGGTGAAAGTCACGCCCGACCTGACGCTGACCTACAAGAACTTCGGTTTTTTTGCGCGCGTGCTGTATTTCTACGACTTCGTCAACGACGATAAAACCGAGCGTCATCCGGACGAGATCACGCCGCAGAATTTGAATCAGGTCGGCCGTTTCGGTTCACCAATCACCGGCCTTTCCAACCTGACTCCGCTATTGACCGCAGTCGGCCTCAATCACGCGCCGCTAGGTTCGCTCAACGAGCGCCTGTACGGTCCCGGCGGCTATGTGCGCTCGAAGCGCACGGATGGCGAAGAACTGCGCCAGTCCGGTACCAATCTGCAATATCTGGATAGCTATTTTTACGGCAAGCTGCCGATTCCGTTCACTGAAGACAAGGAACTGACGTTCAAGCTTGGACGTCAGGCGGTGAGCTGGGGCGAGAGCACCACGCTCGTATTCAATAGCATCAACGCGGCGAACCCGATCAACGGCAACAATTTCTATCGCATCGGCAATCAGACCGAAGAAGATTTCACGCCGGTGAACATGCTCGACCTGAGTTTTTCGCCGATCGAAAACGTCACCCTCGAAGGCTTTTATCAGCTCGAATGGCAACCCACCGAAGCGCAGACGCCGGGCACTTATTTTTCCAGTAACGACATCGGCACGAATGGCGCTGGCCATTACGCCAACCTCAGTTTTGGTGGTTCGGCGGATGACCCCGACAACATCGGCGAGCCACTCGACAACCCTTTGGGATTGATTACCTACACCACCGCGTACATCGGCCGTGCGCCGGATATGGAGCCGAAAACCTGGGGCCAGTTCGGCCTGAAAGCAGAGTATTACGCCGACTGGCTCAACGGTGGCACCGATCTGTCGCTGTATTATGAAAATTATCACTCGCGCCTGCCGATCCTCGGTTTCTTTGCCGGCCAGCAGGCCTGCTCCAAGAACGCGACAAGCACCGAAACCTTCTTCATCGATTGCCCATTTATTCCGGCTTTCACCGAAGGCACGCCGATCACGCAGCGCAGCGACGCGGTACCGCTGAACAGCGGCAAGATATTCCTCCAATATCCGGAAAACATCCACCTGCTCGGCGTCAGTTTCAATACCACCGTCGGCGAATATTCCTTGCAGGGCGAAGTCGCCTATCGGCCGAATCTGCCGATGCAGGTTTCGATCGCCGATCTTTCCTTTGCCGGAGCCGCACCGTTCCTGAGCAATTGCTCGCAGCAGAGTTCGAACTGCCAGGGCACCAGTCTCACGCAGGGCGGGCCATCCATCGGCAATGCGCCAACCGGCGGCACGCAAACTTATGGCAGCAGCGACTTCGTCAATGCGGCCGGCGCCAATCCTTATCCGGATACGTTCAACCTCGCCGTCGGCCACATTCCCGGATCGGCGCGCTCGTTTCCTAATTTCATCATTCCGTATCGTGGCGGCGTTGTCGGCCAGAATCCGGCTACCGATTATTCGAGACCGCTGGATAAACATAATCCCGGCTACATTCAGGGTTACGAACGCTTTCAGTTGATCCAGCTCGACCTCGGCATCACCCGCGTGCTGGGCGAATCCGACAATCCGTTCGGCGCTGACCAGATCATCGTACTCGGCGAATTCGGCGCGAATTTCATTCCCGATCTGCCGAAGCTCGATGTACTGCAAATTCAGGGGCCGGCAACTTCCTTGAGCGCCACCGCAGGCGCCGACGGTTCCGGTGCTGATGGCTCGCGCCTGGCCTGTTCCAATATTCCGGATTGCTCGTATGGCCCGGATGGCACCCGCTTCAACCCGCATCAGCAGGATCCGACCGGTTTCGTCGATGCCGTTTCCTGGGGCTATCGCATCATCGTGCTCGCCAGCTACGAGAACGTGCTGCGCAACGTAGGCCTGCATCCGTTCATCGAATTGAAGCAGGATGTGCAAGGCACCTCGCCCGGCCCTGGCTATGAATTTGTCGCTGGCCGCAAGGAAGCCGATGTGCTTCTGGAGACGCGCTACAAATCCTCGCTGTCGTTCAACCTCGGCTACACCTGGTATTGGGGCGGCGGCGATGAAAACCTGCTGTCGGATCGTGATTTCGCTCAGGCTTTCGTCAAATACCAGTTCTGATCCACTCAAGGCCGGCGCACTGCCGGTCTTGACGTTTTCGCGCTGACGAACTTATCTGCCGAAAAAAGGCCTCAAGCTTCAAGTGGAAACTTCAAGGCGCAAACGGATGCGATCACCATGACTCAAACTCTCGGCAGCAAGCGCTGCGTTCCCTGCGAAGGCGGCGTCGAACCGCTCACGGCCGACCAAGCGCAGGCCTTGCTCAAACAGCTCAATGCGCGCTGGCAATTGCTCGACAATGGCAAAAAAATCGCTGCGAGTTTCGAGTTCAAGAATTACTTTCGCACGCTGGCCTTCGTCAACGCGGCGGCTTACATCGCCATCAGCGAAGACCATCATCCGGATATCAGCTTCGGCTATAAAAACGCCAAGTTCGAGTTTTCAACGCACGCCATCGGCGGACTTTCGGAGAACGATTTCATCTGTGCCGCGAAGGTCGACGCGCTGCTGGCGTAATCGGGCTTTTACTTCAGCAGGCGCGACTGCAATCGGGATTGTGTAGCCAGATCGAGCCCGACCGCAGTACGAAGATACTGATGCACGGAACCGTATTTCATTTTGATCGCAGCCATCGCCGCATTCAGGTAGAGCGGATTGACGCCAATCAGGGCTTGCAACGACGCCGGCTCCGGTTTAACGCCAGCAAAATCCCGCACCAGCCGCTCCACTTTCACCTGATATTCGGGGCGATGAACCAGGTCGGTCGAGCGTAGATAATCCGCCCGGATTTGCGCTTCCTCGATATCCAGCGCGGTCAGCAGCAGGGCGACGATCAAGCCGGTGCGATCCTTGCCCGCCGTGCAATTGATCATCAACGGCAAGGCCTGCTCCTGATTCGCAATTTCATTGAACAGACGGCGCAGCACCGGCGCGCAGGTTTCCGGCAATTTTCGATAAAGGGTCTGCATCAGCCCGGTTGCGGCGCGACCATCGACATCGCCAATCAGCGGCACCAGCGAGGATTCGCCGAGCACGCGGATATCGGTCAGCACCTGCAATTCGAGCAGGCGCGGACGCGGCGTCTCTTCCGGCCACGGAATTGGATTTTTGTCGCGCTCGATGTCGCTGCGCAGATCGCAACACAGACGAATGCCGTAGGCAGAAATCAGTTGCCGCAGGGCATCCGCATCCTGCGCTTCAAACGCGCCGGAGCGGAATAGCTTTCCCGGCAAAATCTGCCGGCCTTTGGCGGTTGAAAAGCCCACAAGTTCGCGGAAATTCGGTGCCATTATTTGCTTCTCAGACCAGTCGCCGGCCGCTCAGCGCGTGCGTCAGCGTGCCGCCATCGACATATTCAAGTTCGCCGCCCATCGGCACACCATGCGCGATGCGGCTGACTTTCACGCCTGCGGCTTTCGACATTTCCGCCAGATAATACGCCGTCGCCTCGCCTTCGATCGTCGGATTGGTGGCGATGATGACTTCGGTGATCCAGCCCTCGGCGAGTTGCTGCTGCAAGGACGACAAACCGAGTTCTTCCGGACCGAAGCCATCGAGCGGCGAGAGCCGCCCCAGCAGCACGAAGTAGCGCCCGCGAAAACCGGCGCCGGTTTCGATCGCCAGTAGATCGGCTGGCCCTTCCACCACGCACAACTGGCCGCTGACCGCGCGTGCCGGCGTACAGTAATTGCAGCGGCCATCTTCGCAATACATGCGGCAGGTCGCGCAGCGCTGAATGCCATCGAGCGCGCCGATCAGCGACTCGGCGATGCGGCGCGCGCCGTCCCGATTGCGTTCGAGCAGATGAAACGCCATGCGCTGCGCCGACTTCGGGCCGACACCTGGCAACTGCCGCAGCGCTTCGATCAACTGCGTCAAGCGCGGGCTGTAGCGGCTGGCGGGCATCGGCATGGCCATTGGAATTCGCGCGGATTAAAGCCCAAGACCCGGCGGCAAATTCAGGCCGCCAGTGGCCTTCGCCATTTTCTCGGCGGTGTTGCGTTCGAGTTTTTGCGCGGCGTCGTTGATCGCAGCAGCGATCAAGTCTTCGAGGAATTCCTTGCCTTCCGCCAGCGCATCCGGCGCGATTTCCACGCGCCGCGCTTCGTGCTTGCCATTGAGCGTGACCTTGACCAGGCCAGCACCCGCTTCGCCGGTGATTTCCGTCTGCGCCAGCTCGGCTTGAAGTTTTTTTACCGCGTCCTGCGCAGCCTGCGCCTGACGCATCAATTGTCCGAGTGGACCTTTCATTTTTGGATCTCCTGAAGGGATGACTTGCCGCTGCGGCGACGCGCTCAATCGAGCGGTTGCACCGAGCCGGGCCGGATGGTGGCACCGAAAGTTTCCTGCATCGCGCGCACCACCGGGTCCGTTTCGATCGCGCGTTCGGCATCGCGCTGACGTTCAATCAGACGTTGTTCCTCGCGCGCAGCAGGGCTTAAGCTGCTGCCACTGCCGCCGACTTCGACGACCACTTGCAAAGCGCGGCCGCAGGCGGTGCTGAACGCGATTTCCAGCGAGGCACGGCGTTCGTCGGTCAACAAATGGCGCGCACGGCTATCGACTGCGAGGCGAAGCGAAGCGTCATTTTCGTCGAGCAGAACACAATGCCGCACAAGCTGACGGCTCATGCCATCCAGCCCCAGGGCTTCGATCCGCCGGGTCCAGGCATCATCGACTTCAAGGCTGGCGCGGGCGGGTGCTTTCGCGGCGTGAACACCAGAAGTGCCAGCAGAGACTGGCATCGGCGCGGAACCCGGCACCGCGGATGCGACTGGTTTATCCGCTTGAGTCGGCACGCGCGCGATCGGCATCAGCGCATCGATTGGCGCTGCCACTGGAGGCGCGGCCGATCTCACGGTGGTCGCAGCAATCGCGGCCGGGGTCGATTGGGCAAGGGGTGCGGCTTTCGGCGGCGCCGCATTGCCAGCGCCCGAGCCGGCCGGCGCAGCGCTACCGGTTTCGATGCGGAACGCGAACATGCGCAGCAGTGTCATCTCAAAACCGAGCCGTGGATCGGGCGCGAAAGTAAGGTCGCGTCGACCGAGCACGGCGATCTGATAATCCAGTTGCAAATCCTCAGCGGACAGTTCCTTAGCAAGTGTCAGCAGCTGCGGATCATCATCCGCATCCGCTGCCTGCGGCAGCACTTGCAGCACGGCAATGCGTTGCAGCAGCCCGGCGAGCGCGCTCAACAGCGCGGCATAATCCGGGCCGGATTCTTCGAGCTTGCGCAAGCCTGCGAGCAGAAGGCTGCCGTCGCCGCGCGCAAGCGCTTCGATGATTTCCATCAGCGTGCGACGGCCGACCGTGCCGAGCATGTCTTCGACCAAGGCGCGGCTCAAAGCATTGCCGCCGGCGAATGCGATGGCTTGATCCAGCAGCGACAAACCATCGCGCATCGAGCCATCGGCGGCACGCGCGATTTCGACCAGCGCGCCCGGCTCGAAACCGACCTGCTCCTGCGCCAGAATGTCGGCGAAGGTTTCGCGCAGCAGACTTTGCGGCAGGCGCTTAAGATTAAACTGCAGACAGCGCGACAGCACCGTCGGTAGCAGTTTTTGCGGATCGGTGGTGGCAAGAATGAACTTGACGTGCGGCGGCGGTTCTTCGAGCGTTTTCAGCAGCGCGTTGAACGCCGGCTTCGACAGCATGTGAACTTCGTCGATCAGATAAACCTTGTAGCGGCCGCGCGAAGGCGAGTATTGCGCGTTGTCGATCAGCTCGCGGACGTTGTCGACACCGGTGTTGCTGGCGGCGTCGATTTCGAGCAGATCGACGAAGCGTCCTTCGCCGAGTTCACGGCAGGCGCTGCATTCGCCGCAGGGTTTGGAGGTAACCCCGGTCTCGCAGTTCAGACCTTTGGCGATCAAGCGTGCGAGCGTGGTCTTGCCGACGCCGCGCGTGCCGGTGAGCAGAATCGCCGGATGCAGACGGTCGCCATCGAGCGCGTGCGAAAGCGCCGTGACCACATGGCCCTGCCCGCGCACGTCCTCGAAACGGCGCGGACGCCATTTGCGGGCGAGTGCCAGGTAGCTCATCGGATCGGAAGCGGGAACATCATCGGATCATTTTCGCGGATGCCGGCCGCGCGCGCCAGTCGCGCATGAAGCAGCGCCTGAATGATGCCGAAAGCAAGCCGCAGCCGTGATTTGCGGCGTAGAATCGCGCAGCTCAAAAAGCCGCAAACCATTCATTGCCCGCTCTATCAGTGTCGAAATCTCCGTGTCGAGCCATCCGTTTTGAATAAATCCGTGATACCTGCAAAATCCGCATTGATTACCGGCGGTGCCGGCTTTATCGGCAGCCATCTGGTGGATAGTCTGCTGCGCGATGGCTACGAAGTGACCGTGATCGACAACTTCGATCCGTACTATCCGGCCGAGATCAAGCAGCAGAATATCGCGCCACATTTGCAGCATCCTCACTATCGGTTGCTCGACGTGGACATCCGCGATGCGGCGGCGATCAACCCCATCGAAGGCTGCTTCGATGTGATCGTGCATCTGGCCGCCAAGGCCGGTGTGCGCAATTCGCTGAGCGATCCGCTCGGTTATCAGATGAGCAATGTCATCGGTCTGCAGAATCTGCTGAGCTTCGCGCACGCGCGCAAGATCAAGCAATTCGTGTTCGGCTCCAGCAGCAGCGTGTACGGCGATTGCCCGCGGCTGCCGTGGAGCGAATCCGATCTCGACTTATTGCCGCTGAATCCTTACGCCTCGACCAAACTGGCGGGTGAACAGCTCGGCTATGTTTACAGCCGCACCTTCGGCCTGCGCTTCATCGGCCTGAGATTCTTCACGGTGTTCGGCGAGCGTCAACGGCCCGATCTCGCCATCCACAAATTCGCGCAGCTGATGCTCGCCGGAAGATCCATTCCGGTATACGGCGACGGCAGTTCCGAGCGCGATTTCACCTATTGGGGCGATATCGTCGCGGGCATTCGCGCGGCGATGGACTACACCGCGAGCGATTACGAAGTGTTCAATCTCGGCAATCACCGCACGATTGGCCTGCTCGAAACCATCCACAAACTCGAAGCTGTACTCGGCGTGAAAGCGCAGATCGACTGGCAGGATTGGCAGCCCGGTGAAATGCGCCGCACTTGGGCCAACATCGATAAAGCCCAGCGTTTGCTGGGATTCATACCGGCGACGGATTTCGATCGCGGGCTGGAGCGCTTTGCGGTGTGGTTGAAGGAACGGCTGTGCGCCGAAGCAGCAGCGTGATGGTGTCGATGAAGATTTCGATCCCTCCAAACGCATATCAACCTTGCTGCGATCAATGACGATGCGATCGATGCCGACTGAATGAGCGCGCGACGAATCTTCAACACGCTGTTGAATCTCGCCGTGATCGCCGCCTTTGCTTGGGCGGTGCAGCGCTATTGGGGCTGGGGCCGGCTGCTGGCGCCTTGGCAGCAGATTCCGCTAGCGACGCTGCTGCTGGCGCTGCTCGGCATGGCGCTCAGCTATGCAGTCCGCGCGCTGCGTATTTTCATCGCCGAGCGCGAAATTCCCAGCAGTGCTTATTGGCATTGCCTGCGGCTGATCGTCATCAACAGCGCGCTGAATCTGGTGCTGCCGGCGCGTTCCGGCGAGGCCAGTTTTCCGATTCTGCTGAAGCGCTGGTTCGGGATCGATCTGGCCCGCGGCACCGGCACGCTGCTGTGGCTGCGGCTGCTCGATCTGCATGTGCTGGCGAGCATCGGCGCGGCCTGCGCAGCGGCGGGTTGGCAGTTGTCGACGCGCGCGGCTGCGGATCTGGTCTGGCTTGCCGCCGCGCTTGCGGCCAGCGCACCGCTGCTGCTGTTTGCGCTGCATCGTCCGCTGAGTCGCGCGCTGGCGAATCGCAATGGAAAAATGGCGACTCTGGTGCAACGCGCGCTTGGCGGAATTCCTTCGCAAGCTAGCGCGCTGCTGCGCGATCTGCTGCTGACCTGGAGCAGTTGGATCGTCAAGCTGGCGGCACTTGGCTGGGTGCTGTCGCGGCTCGGCAATCTATCGCCGCTGGCGGGCGTGCTCGGCACCATCGGCGGTGATTTATCTACGGTGTTGCCGGTGCATGCGCCGGGCGGATTCGGCACCTACGAAGCCGGCGTGCTGGCGCTGCTGGCGCCGGCCGACGCACCTTCCGGCGCTCTGCTGGCAGCAGCGGTGAATCTGCACCTGCTGCTGTTGACGATTTCGCTGCTGAGCGGCGCTATGGCCTGGCTTGCGGGCCTCGGCGGCCGCAGTCCGACACCGCAAGCAAGGCCGTAAACCCGGCCATAACCTCGATGATAAACTTCCGCGATTCTTGACAACCGGTTCCGCTGTGACGTCTGCCCTGCCTGCGCCTTCGCTGTCGATCATCATTCCGATGTTCCGCGAACAGGACAACGTGGCGCCGATGCTGGCCCGCGTACACGAAGCGCTCGCCGATTACGCCGGCAGCTGGGAGCTGATCTGCGTCGACGACGGCAGCCCGGACGAAACCGGCAAACGCCTGCTCGCCGAAGGCGCGAAGTACGGCCCGCACGTGCGCGTGATCCGTTTCGCGCGCAATCATGGCCAGACGATGGCGATGCAAACCGGCATCGACGCCGCGCGCGGTGAAATCATCGCCACACTCGACGGCGATTTGCAGAACGATCCCGCCGACATTCCGCGCATGGTGGCCGAACTCGACGCGCGCGATCTCGATCTGCTCGCCGGCTATCGCGCCAACCGGCAGGACGCCTGGCTGTCGCGCAAGCTGCCGTCGAAACTGGCGAACTGGCTGATCGGCAAGGTCACCGGCGTCACCATTCGTGATTATGGGTGCAGCCTCAAGGTTTCGCGCGCGCGCGTCATCAAGGAAGTGCGGCTGTTCGGCGAAATGCACCGCTTCATTCCGGTGTGGGCGGCGATGGTCACGAGTCCCTCGCGCATTGCCGAAACGCCGGTGAATCACAGCGCGCGGCAATTCGGCGAAAGCAAATATGGAATCTCGCGCACGTTCCGCGTGATTCTGGATTTGCTGACGGTGTTCTTCTTCCTGCGCTACCGGCGCCGGCCAGGGCATTTCTTCGGCAGCATCGGCTTGATGCTCGGTGCCATCGGAACCATCGCCATGACTTACCTGCTGATCGTCAAATTCGCGCTGCATGAAAATATCGGCGGTCGGCCGTTGTTTCTTACCGCGATCCTGCTGCTGGTGTTCTCGATGCAGTTCATCACCACCGGCGTACTCGCGGAAATGATTTCGCGCATCTATTACCAGGGCCGCAAAGGGCCGCTGCGACTCGCGGATAAATCTCCCGCCGTCGTCGAAAGCGGTTGGCATCCGCCGCCGCAAACCTCGCCGCGACTACTCAGGCCGCCTGCCGAATCCGCATCGGCACACGAGGCAACGCACGATCGTGGCTGAAACCGCGCGGCCATCCGCGTCGCATTTTCTGGTACTGATCGCCGCCATCCTGCTCGGCTTCTGGAGCCAGCTCGGCGCGCTGCCGCTGTTCGATCTCGACGAAGGCGCGTTCAGCGAAGCCACCGTTGAGATGATCCACAGCGGCGATTATCTTTCGCCCACCCTCAACGGCGAACCGCGCTACGACAAGCCGATCCTGATCTACTGGCTGCAAGCCGCATCGGTGAAGGAATTCGGCGTCGACGAATTCGCATTCCGTCTACCCTCCGCGATCTGCGCCACGCTGTGGCTGCTGACGGTCTACGGCTTCACGCTGATCTTCACCCGCGATGCACGCGCCGCGCTACTCGCCGGCGTCAGCCTCGGCCTCAGCATCATGGCCAGCCTGATCGGCCATGCCGCCATCGCGGATGCACTGCTCAACGTGCTACTCGCCGCAACCATGTTCGGCATCTACAGCTACAGTCAGACGCCGACGCTCGGTCGCGTGCTGCGCATTTATCTGTGGATGGGCTTGGGCTTTCTGGCGAAGGGGCCGATCGCCGTCGCGCTGCCGTTCGCCGCTAGCCTGCTGTTCTTCGTCTCGCAGAAGAACTTCACGAATTGGCTGAAGGCCGCGTTCAATCCGCTCGGCTGGCTGCTGTTCGCCGCCGCACTGGCGCCGTGGATCGTTCCCTTGTGGCAGCAGGATCACGGCACCTTCCTCGGTCATTTCCTGCGCGACCACAATCTCAATCGTTACGAGAACACGCTGCAAGGCCACGGCGGCAAACCCTGGTTTTATCTGCTGTGGCTGCCGCTGATCGTTGCACCGTTCACCGCACTGCTGCCCGCCGCATTCGCGCGCGCGCGCAAGGCCGATCCGCTCGACTCGTTCCTGCTGATCTGGTTCCTGCTGGTGTTCGTGCTGTTCTCGTTTTCCGCCACGCAACTGCCGCATTATCTGCTCTACGGCTGCACGCCGCTGTTCATCCTGTTCGGCCGCAGCTGGCCGCGCATGCCCTCGCGCTTCTGGGCATTGCTGCCCGCCTTGCTGTTGATCGCCCTGCTCGGCGCCTTGCCGTGGATACTGCCGCAGATCCCCCTTCCGGACACACGGCCGTTCGAAGCCGGCATCGTCAACCTCGCCATCGCCTCGTTCGATCGCAGCTATCTGATCCTCGCCGGCAGCGCCCTTCTCGCCACGCTGGTGCTGCTGTCTGCGAAATACATCGACGCCTACCGCGCGCTCATCGGCAGCGCGTTCGCAGTCGCCGCGTTGATCTGGTTCGGTGTCGTCCCCGTCGCCGCACGCGCGCAGCAAAACCCGGTACGCGACGCCGCTGCCCGCGCACGCGAACTCAAATTACCCGTCGTCAGCTATAAAACCTTCCTGCCGAGCTTTTCGGTCTATCGCGGCGAAATCACCCCTAACCGCGCCCCAGAACCCGGCGAACTGGTGTTCATCCGCATCGACCGCATCCCCGATCTGGAGAAAGAGATCGGCAGCGGCGTAATGGTCCCCGAGTTCAAGCGCGGCGGCGTCGAACTGCTGATGCGGCCGCCCACGGCGACACCCGCTGAATAGTTCGAGCAGCGGGACAACGTCCTGCCCTACAGGCTCGGTCAATCCGACCCTGGAGTCCGGGCATTCCGTAGTCGGAGTCAGCGTGTTCCGACAATGGAGTGAGCTTTCCCTGACCTCGGCAATCCTGATCCCCTGCCACAGTCGCAACTCAATCTGCCGCTTTGCGCAGCAGGTTCCTGCGAGTATCGCTGCGCTTACGGGCCTCGGCCGCGCTTCAATCCACCGCATTCCGCAGGGCGCCTGCGGTGGCGATAGGCAGCAGCGTGACGGCGATGAGCAGCAGGGCGGCGAGGAAGTACAGTGGACCTTGCACGCTCAGGCCGGTCTGGGCTGCGCGGACGGCGCCGGCGCCGAAGATGAGGGCCGGGCACATCAGCGGCAGCACGAGAATGGGGATCAGCAAACCCGCGCGCGGTGCGCCGACGGTGAGCGCGGCGGCGAAGCCTCCGCTGAAGATCAGCACCGGTGTGCCGAGCAGCAGGCTGGCGAGGAGGACGCGCGCAGCACCGGCGTCCAGATTCAAAGCGAGGGCGATGATCGGGGCGGCGATGAGCAGGGGCAGCGCGATCAACAGCCATTGCGCGGCCAGTTTGGCGGCGACCAGCAGGGCCAGCGGGGTCGCCGCCAGCAGCCAGAGTTCGAGGGTGCCATCGTCCACATCCCCACGGAACAGGCGTTCGATCCCCAGCAGGGCGGCGAGCAGCGCGCAGACCCAGACGATGGCAGGGGCAACCTCGCGCAGGGCCGCATCCTGCGCGGCCAGCCCCAGCGGGAACAGCAGCGCGAGTACGCAGTAGAACACCAGCGGTTGCGCGGCTTCCGCCGGTCGGCGTAGGGCCAGCCGCAGCTCGCGCGCGAAGACAGCCCACATCGCGCTGAGGAGGGACTTCATGCGGGCAGCATTTGGAGTTTCATCACGTCAAGGCCAGTGCGCGCAGGCACGGCAGGTGCGCGGGCAAAGGCTTGGAGGCGGACGATGAGCGGGGTGCCGTCGGTCTGGGCGTGTTCGGCCGGTAAACGGGCAATCGCCCTCAAGATGGACTTCATCGCGTCAAGGCCAACACACGCAGCCTTGGCAAGCTGGCTGGCAAAGGCTGGTGACTGGTGATGAGCGTGGTGCCGCCGGTCTGGGCGTGTTGCGCCAGCAGTTCGGCGATCAGTTGCAGGCCGTCGGCATCGAGTCCGGCCAGGGGTTCATCGAGGAACCACCACGGCCGCGGCACCGCCAGCAGCCGCGCGAGCGCAACTCGCCGGCGCTGGCCGGTGGAGAGGCTGCCGACCGGACGATGGCTTTGGGCTTTCACACCCAATTGTTCGAGCGCTGCGGGTACGCCTTTGCTGCGCTCTGCATTCAAGGCACACCAGAATTGCAGGTTTTCGAGGGGTGTAAGCGCGGGGTTGAGCCCGTTCCGATGGCCGAGCCAGTGGCGATGCTGCGGCTCCGGCAGATGCTCGAGGGTGCCTTCAACGGGCAGGCGCAGGCCGACGAGGGTCTCCAGCAGCGTGGTTTTGCCGGCACCGTTACGGCCCTGCAGGTGGATGATGTCGCCGCTTGCGAGCGTGGCGCTGAAATGGCGGAAGACGATGCGGTCGCCACGCTGGACGGCAAGGTCGGTGATCCTCAAATCGGGCATGCGCTGCGCCTGTGCATTTCCGGATCAGTTTAAGCGAAGCCTGCGGGTTGTGACTGCGGGCGGCGGGCTTGTTGGCTGCAGGCGGGTGATTCGTGAGCCGCGAGTGGTGCGAGCATCTGCTGCGGGCGCGGGTGGGATCTGCGGGAAGCCGCGCGATCATCGGCTGCGGCAGCCTACAATATGGCCCCCTTCTCGGCCCTTTTTGGACGAACCTGCGTTGAGCGCACGACTGATCGATGGCAAGGCCGTGGCCGCGGAGGTGCAGGCGCGGGTATGCCGGGCGGTGACGGCGCGAGTGGCGAATGGACTGCATTCACCAGCGCTGGCGACGATTCTGGTGGGTGCGGACGCGGCCTCCGAAATCTACGTGCGCAACAAGCGCCGCAGTTGCGAGACGGTGGGCATACGCTCGGTGCCGAAACAGTTCGAGGCGAGTGTGAGTCAGGCCGAATTGCTGGCGGAGATCGACCGGCTGAATGCGGACGATTCGGTGGATGGCATTCTGGTGCAACTGCCGTTGCCGCCGCATATCGATACGACGATCGTGATCGAGCGTATCCGCCCGGATAAGGATGTCGACGGCTTTCATCCCTACAACCTCGGGCGGCTGGCGCAGCGCTTGCCGGCATTGCGGCCGTGTACGCCATTCGGAGTGATCGAGTTGTTGAAGTCCACCGGCGAGACGTTCTACGGCCGGCAGGCGGTGGTGGTGGGCGCGAGCAACCATGTGGGCCGGCCGATGGCGTTCGAGCTGCTGCTGGCGGGTGCGACGACCACGGTGACGCACCGCTTCACCCGCGATCTGGCGGCGGAAGTGGCGCGGGCGGAGATCCTCGTGGTCGGCGTCGGCAAGCCGGGGCTGGTACGGGGCGAATGGATTCAGCCGGGGGCGACGGTGATCGACATCGGCATCAACCGCCTCGACGATGGCTCGCTGGCCGGCGACGTGGCGTTCGCAGCCGCCCGCGAACGCGCCGCGTGGATCACCCCGGTGCCGGGCGGAGTTGGGCCGATGACGGTGGCGATGTTGATGCAGAACACCTTGACGGCGGCGGAGCGGCGGGGGTTTGAGCCCTTGCGCTAGCCTAATAATGCTTAGAATCCTCGCTATCATTCTCGCTTTCATCTCCGTCGTTGGGTGCTTTGGCAGAGACGATAAAACTGAACTTAACTGACAGTTGAATACGTTTCTGGGAAATTCGTTCGATGGCCAATTCTCGATTGTTTAGGTTCATCATTCCTTGGCGCTTAACTACTCCGTAATAGAGGTTGATGCCAAGTTCACGGAATCGGGAATCAAAGCGCTGCTGGCGAAGCTTCCCCCGGATAAGACTCAAGCAACTCAAGCGGGATTGCAGTATTCATCGACGCGGCCAGCGGCATCCGAGAGGCGTTTCTTACTCTGCTCGCAAAGGGAAGCTCGGCGAATGTCATGATTTAATTTGGTGATGTACAGCGACGCACTCTTCCACTAGCGGTTGTCGAATCGACACTCGATCCAACATCTTTTCAGGATTGCCGGAAGGTGACGTTCCACTTCACTGATGCAAGCTGCGAGTCCATCCTCGACATGCCAGCGCTCATAAAGCAGTGGCAGAAAGCATCCACCGCAACCCACGCGCATTGATTGAAACTTCCGGACACTCGCTGGGTCCTACGCGCGAGTTGCCCGCTCTTATCGTAAGGAACCCGTAAGTTGATTGATTACGATGGCTGCGCCGTGCAGTCCGCTGTATCAGCACGGCAATTCATCATGAGTAAGTTCAAATAAACAGGCATCGGTTGCTGGATGCCATGACATTGGCTGAGTCCCCCAGGAGAGTTACATGAAGTCTCGGAAATTTGCAGTTAAGCGCACGGTCTTGAGTGTGGCGTGCGGCGCGTTCGCGCTGCCGCTGATGGCTCGGGCCGCGGATGGCCCGTATGTGGGTGTGGAAGGTGGCGCCAACTGGCAGGCGCCGCAGAACATCGAATCGACGGGGCTGCTGTCCGGCGATGACACGGCGAAGTTCAAGCATCCGTTCGATGCAGGTTATGTCGGCGGCTTGACGTTCGGCTACGCCACCAGGCTGGGCCTGCGCCCGGAACTGGAACTGGATTACCGCCGCAACGATATCAAGAGCATCGATGGCACGGCGGCGACGGGTTCCGAGAACGCCTATACCGCGATGGGTAATCTCTGGTACGACATCAAGACACCGACAGGTCTGTTAAGCGTGATCCATCCCTACTTCGGCGGCGGTGTGGGCGGCGCGCGGCTGGCGGTGCGTAATGCCTCGCCGCTGAACGATTACACCACGCGGTTCGCTTACCAAGGCGGCGCGGGTGTCGGCTTCGATCTCTCGCCGAACGTGACGCTGTCGGCCGACTGGCGTTATCTGCAAAGCAATCGTGGCGACTTGGTGCTGATCTCCTCCGGCAGCGATGAGCATGCGCGTTACCGTGCGCAGTCCGCAATGCTCGGGGTGAAGTATTCCTTCGGTGCGGCACCGACGCCGCCGCCACCGCCGCCACCTCCTCCTCCGCCGCGTCCGTTGCCACCGCCGCCGCCAGTGGTCGATAGCGATGGCGATGGCGTGCCGGACAATCTGGATAAATGCCCGGGCACTCCGCATGGCTTCAAGGTGGATGCCGATGGCTGCATCATCGAACAGACGGTGGTGCTGCGCGCGGTGAACTTCGAGTTCAACTCGGACAAGCTGACACAGCCTTCGGAACAGACGCTGGATGAAGTAGCGGCTGCGCTGAAGGGTCAGCCGAGCTTGAGCGTGCAGATCGGCGGCTATACCGACTCGGTCGGCTCGGCCAGCTATAACCTGAAGCTGTCGCAGAAGCGTGCCGCTTCGGTACAGGCCTATCTGGTGAGCAAGGGTGTGTCGTCCGGCAATCTGGTAGCCAAAGGCTTCGGCAAGGCCAACCCGATCGCCAGCAACGACACCGACGAAGGCCGCACGGAGAATCGCCGCGTGGAGTTCGTGGTGATAAACAAGCCGGCAACCGTGAAGGTGATCGACGAGGGTTCGACCGCCCAGTCGAAAGCGGCGGCTGAGAGCAGTGCTTCGGCCAAGCCCAAGCATAAGCACAAGGCGAAGGCTGCGGACGACAGCGCGCAGTAAGTGGTGGTCTTTGCCGCAGCAGTCAGCGAGCGCTGATTGACCCGGCTGATCGCACCGTAGTTGCAAAAGCAGGCAGGCGCCGGAGTTCTTCGCTCCGGCGCCTTTTTCATGTGTGAGGCTTGAGCACGATGAAGCATGACGAGGCCTGATGAGCGGGCCAATTGAACCAGCCGGCGGGAAATATCTGCCAGCGGTCGGTCAACTCGCGCTTCGTTAGCTGACTGCGGCGGAATTGGCTGCATTCTTGCACGAGCTTTGCCATCAATACGGGGACAAGGGAAAACTTGCAGATATCTGAGACGGCTTCGCGCCGACGCTGGCGTTGGTGCGGCCGGAAAGCGCGCACGCTTCACTTGCCCGGCGATGCCGCCGTTGCTTGAGACAGCTTCCATGCATCCGGCCCTGAAGCTTGCCGGGACGTGCCGCTGAAGTTTCCTGATCCCCAGCCCAAACCTGCGCCGGCACGCCGGCGCCATTCCACCATTCAATGTTTCTGGAGATTTTGATGAAGTTGCGACGAGACAAAGTCAAGCGCGCCATATTCACCGTAGCGTGCGGTGCCTTGGCGCTGCCGCTGCTGGCGCAGGCCGGCGAAGGCCTTTATATCGGGGTTGAAGGCGGCCTCAATTTTGAAGGTCCGCAGAGCTTCAAGACCAATGGCGGCGTGGAAGGCACGGCCACTTTCACGGACCCGTTCAAGGTGGCTTACATCGGCGGATTGACGGTGGGCTACGGCACTTCGATCGGCCTGCGGCCCGAGCTGGAATATGCCTATCGCCGCAACGACTTCAAAAGTTTTTCCAATATCGGGATCGGCGCCGGATTTGAAAGCGCGCACAGCGTGATGGCGAACCTTTGGTATGACTTCAAGCTGCCGGAAGGCTATTTCAGCATCGTCCATCCCTACATCGGCGGCGGCATCGGCAGCACCAGTTTCGCCATTTATGACGAAACGCCGCGCAACGATTACGACATCAAATTTGCCTACCAAGGCGGCGCGGGCGTGGGCGTCGATCTCACGCCGAATCTGAAGCTTTCGGTCGGCTGGCGTTATCTGCAAACCAATCTGGGCGATGTCGATATCACCGGCTCGGGATCGCTGCAGACAGCACACTATCGGGCGCAATCGGTTATTTTCGGGCTGCAATATTCGTTCGGCGAACCTGCGCTATCGATTCCGGCGCCTGAGGAACCGCCGGTGCAAGTCATTCCGGTACAAGAACCGCCGCCGCTCTTGCCACCGCCGCCACCGGCCGATAGCGACGGCGACGGCGTGCCAGATTATCTGGATCACTGCCCCGGTACGCCGCATGGCTTCAAGGTCGATGCCAGCGGTTGCATCATCGAACAGACGGTGGTGCTGCGCGCGGTGGACTTCGAGGTCAACTCCGATCAGCTGACGATGCCTTCGCAGCAGACGCTGACCGAGGTGGCCGCAGCCTTGAGCAGCCAGCCCGCGCTGCGCGTGCAGATCAACGGCTATACCGACGCGACCGGCTCGCCCGCGTATAACCTGAGGCTGTCGCAGAAACGTGCTGAATCCGTGCGCCGCTATCTGGCTGACCACGGCGTTGCGCCTGGCAATCTGCTGGCAAAAGGTTTCGGCAAGGCCAGTCCGATTGCCAGCAACGACAGCGAAGACGGCCGGGCTCAAAACCGCCGCGTCGAGTTCGTGGTGCTGAGCCAGCCGTTCGCGGTGAAAGTGCTGGATAAGGGCCCAAGCGCGCAATCCGAAGCGGCCGCGGAAGGCAGCGCTCCGGTCCATCATCATGCCAAGCACAAAGCTCCGGCACCGGTGATCGACAGCGGCCCGGTGACTAAACCGCAATAGGTTCTTGGTCTTGGGTTAAACCCAAGGGCGCCGGAGTTCGCTCTGGCGCCTTTGCAATAATAAAGAAGGCCGGTTTCCCGGCCTTCTTTGATTGCAACATCCTGCTTTACTGGCGCTTCACGCGACGCGCCTGATCCAGGGGATTAGTCCAAGCGATGGGTTCAGGCGATCAAACCTTCGCTTCTAACTCTGGCACCACGCTGAACAGATCGCCGACCAGGCCGTAGTCCGCAATCTCGAAGATCGGCGCTTCCGCATCCTTGTTGATCGCCACGATCGTGCGCGCATCCTTGATGCCGGCCAGATGCTGAATCGCACCCGAGATGCCGATGGCGAAATACAGTTCCGGCGCGATGATCTTGCCGGTCTGCCCCACCTGCATGTCGTTCGGCACATAGCCGGAATCGACTGCGGCGCGGCTGGCACCGACGGCCGCACCGATCTTGTCGGCGAAGGAGTAGATGATCTTGAAGTTGTCGGCGCTGCCGAGCGCACGGCCGCCGGACACCACCTTGCTCGCCGCTTGCAGATCGGGACGCTCGCTCTTCTGCGCTTCGAGCTTGACGAAGCGGGTGTGCGCCGGCAGCGTTGCCGTGGTGCTGGCCGCTTCGATGGCAGCGCTGCCGCTGGCTTCGACTGCGGTGAAAGAGGCCAGGCGGATGGTGGCGACGATCGCCGGTTCGGCGGGCGCTTCGATCGTCAGAATCGCATTGCCGGCATAGGTCGGCCGGTCGAAACTGGTAGCGCTGTGAACGGCCATGATGTCGCTGACCTGCTGCACGCCGAGCTTGGCGGCGACACGCGGTGCGATGTCCTTGCCGAAGGCGGTGCCGGGGAACAGCACGTGGCTATAGCCTTTGCTGAGTTCGACGATCTGTGGGGCGTAGGTGGCGGCGAGGATGTGGGCGTTCTCGGGCCGTTCGACTTTCAGGACTTTGGTCACCCCGGCGAGTTTGCTGGCGCCTTCCGCCGCCGCACCGACATCCGCACCCAAGAGTGCAACAACGATTTCGCCGCCGATCGCATTGGCTGCCGCCAGAACCTTGGCGGTGCCGGCGTTGAGTTTACCGTCGGAAATTTCACCGATAACCAGTATCTTTGCCATTAGAGGAGTCCTTTGCCTTTGAGTGCGGTGACCAGTTCGTCGACAGTCTTGACCATGACGCCTTTGCTGCGTTTGGCCGGGGCTGTGGTTTTGAGGGTTTTCAGGCCGGCAGCCGGCTTGACGCCAAGCGCTTCAAACGAGATCGCTTCGAGCGGTTTCTTCTTGGCCTTCATAATGTCGGGCAGCTTGAGGTAGCGCGGTTCGTTGAGGCGAAGGTCGGTGGTGACGATGGCGGGCAGGTCGAGTTCGAGGGTTTCGAGGCCGGCGTCAACTTCGCGGGTGACGGTGATCTTGCTGCCGTCGATATCGACCTTGGAAGCGAACGTGGCCTGGCCGAGATCAAGCAGTGCGGCGACCATCTGGCCGGTTTGGTTGGCGTCGTCGTCGATCGCCTGTTTGCCGAGCAGGAATAGTTGGGCATCTTCTTTCTTGAAGACGGCGGCGAGTGCGCTGGCAGCGGTGAGCGGCTGAATGTCGCCTTCTTCCTTCACATGCACGGCGCGGTCGGCGCCGAAGGCCAGGGCGGTGCGCAGGGTTTCTTCGCATTTGGCGCCGCCGATGGTGACGGCGATGATCTCGGTGATCTTGCCTTTCTCTTTCAGACGCACCGCTTCTTCCATAGCGATTTCGTCAAACGGGTTCATACTCATCTTGACGCCGTCGGTGACTACGCCAGAACCATCCGGCTTCACCTGGATGCGGACGTTGTAGTCCACTACGCGCTTCACGCTTACTAAGGCTTTCATTCACTAGTCTCTGTGCGGTTTGATTTTGCGGTTTGATTTTTTGGAAACGCCTTTTGAACGGCGTTTTACATGCTGCCGTAATTGGGGCCGCCGGAACCTTCCGGCGCGATCCAGTTGATGTTCTGCGCCGGGTCTTTGATATCACAGGTTTTGCAATGCACGCAGTTCTGTGCATTGATCTGGAATTTCTTTTCGGCGTCGCCGATCACTTCGTAAACGCCGGCCGGGCAATAACGCTGCGCCGGCTCGTCGTACAGCGGCAGATTCTTGCCGATCGGAATGTTCGGATCGGTGAGCTTCAAATGCACCGGCTGATCTTCTGCATGATTGGTGCTGGAGATGAACACCGACGACAGCTTGTCGAAACTGATGACTCCATCCGGCTTCGGGTAGACGATCTTCTGGCTCTCGGCAGCCAGCTTCAGCGTGGTGTGATCCGGCGTGTCGTCGTGCAGCGTGATCGGGCTCTTGCCGCGGAACCAGTTCTGGTCGACGTAGTTGAACGCCGCGCCGAACAGCACGCCGAACTTGTGCATCGCCGGGCCAAAGTTACGATCGCGGTACAGCTCGTCATGCAGCCAGCTCGCCTTGAACTTTTCGGTGTAGCCGTTCAGTTCGTCGCCGCCTTCGCCACCGGCCAGCAGCGCCTCAGCGGCGGCATCGGCGGCGAGCATGCCGGACTTCATCGCCGAATGGCTGCCCTTGATCTTGGAATAATTCAGCGTGCCGAGATCGCAGCCAATCAGTGCGCCACCCGGAAACACCATCTTCGGCAGCGAGTTGTAACTGCCTTTGCAGATGGCGCGCGCGCCGTAGGACACACGCTTGCCGCCTTCCAGATATTGCTTCAAAACCGGATGATGCTTGATACGCTGGAATTCATCGAACGGTGACAGATGTGGATTGCTGTACGAAAGATCCACGATCAGGCCGACGTAGACCTGATTGTTTTCGAGGTGATACAGGAAGAATCCGCCGGGATTCGCGCTGTTCAGCGGCCAGCCCGCACCATGAATAACCAAGCCCTGCTCGTGCTTGGCCGGATCGATCGTCCAGAGTTCCTTCAGGCCAATGCCGTAATGCTGCGCGTCGGAATTTTCGTCGAGCTGGTAGCGCTTCAACAGGCGCTTGCCGAGATGTCCGCGGCAGCCCTCGCCGAACAGCGTGTACTTGGCGCGCAGTTCGATGCCGGGCGTGTAAAAACCTTCCTTCGGCTGACCGTTGTGATCAACCCCCATGTCGCCGATCTGCACGCCGCGCACGACATTATTCTCGTCGATGAGGATTTCCTGGGCCGCAAAGCCTGGGTAGATTTCGACGCCGAGACTCTCGGCCTGCTGGCCCAGCCAGCGGCACAGGTTGCCGAGCGAGATGACGTAATTGCCCTCGTTGTGCATCGTCCGCGGCACGAACATGCCTGGCGTCTTGATGCCTTTTTCGGGACTGGTGAAGAACCAGACTTCATCGCGCTTTACCGGCGTATTCAAGGGCGCGCCGAGTTCTTTCCAATTCGGGAATAACTCATTCAAGGCGCGCGGCTCGAACACCGCGCCCGACAAGGTATGCGCGCCGATTTCAGAACCTTTCTCAACCACGCAGACGCTGATTTCCTTACCGGCTTCGGCGGCGTTCTGCTTCAGCCGGCACGCGGCGGCGAGTCCGGCCGGGCCGGCGCCGACGACGAGCACGTCGTATTCCATTACATCGCGTTCAACAGTCATGTGAGAATCGGACCTTGCTGAAGGGGTTGGTGCAACCCTTCTATTTTAAGGGTCCGCAGCCGCAATTGCGAAGCGCCGCATTGACAAGCGGCGATGGCGCCTCAAGCCGCGAGGCTGGATTCCCGCGTGCGCTTGGCCATCCAGGCCGTCACCGCTTCGCGGCGCAGCTCGTCGGTGCGCCGGCGCTCGCGCACGCACAGGCCGAGATCGCGCAAACGGCCGTCCTGCAAGCCGTAAATCCAGCCATGCACGGTGACATCCTGACCGCGATTCCAGGCATCCTGCATCACCGGCAGACGGCAGACGTTGACCACCTGCTCGATCACGTTGAGTTCGACCAGCATGCGCTCGCGCTCGAGGTGCACCGGTTCTGCCATCAGCAGATCCTCGTGCCGCGAGAACACCGCGCGCACATGCGCGATCCAGTGATCTGCGAGCCCGATGCGTTGTTCTTCATGCGCGGCATATACGCCAGCGCAGCCGTAGTGTCCGGTGACGATGATGTGCTTGACCTTCAGCACGTCGACCGCGAACTGGATTACCGATACGCAATTGAAATCCGACTGCAGCACGATGTTGGCGATGTTACGGTGGACGAAAATCTCGCCCGGCAGCAGCCCGCAGATTTCATTCGCCGGCACACGGCTGTCGGAGCAGCCGATCCACAGATATTCCGGCTTGTGCTGCGCCGCCAGACGCGGGAAAAAACCCGGATCGAGCTCAGCGATGCGCTCCGCCCACTGCCTGTTTTTATCCAGTAAATTCTGCAGCGAAGTTTCCGGGTTGTGCTGACAATTTTCGTGCGAGTCGGTCATTTAGAAAATGAATCTCAAGGTCGACGTGATAAAAGCCTTTGCCAATTTTAAGCCGCCTGAGTCTCGGCATGCGGCAACAAAACCTGTGCTTGCCGATTGCGCGGTTCATGCGTCAGGAAGCGATGACTCATTATTGCTCAGGTCGACACGCCGTTGCAGGAAGCTGCTCAAGGATGCGTGATCAACACCAGCAGCCACAACAGGATGGCGGCGTAAAAAGCGGCGATTAGATCATCGACCATGATGCCGAAACCGCCTTCGACGCGGCGATCCAGCGTGCGGATCGGCCAGGGTTTCCAGATATCGAATAAACGAAAAAGCGCGAACGCTGCAAACGCCCAGGCGGCTTGCCACGGCCAGCTGCCGCTGGCGATTCGCAAGGCCGGCAACAACGGAATGCAGGTCACCAGCAGGCCGACGACTTCATCGAAAACGATACCGCCGTGGTCATGGACGCCAAGGCGTTTGGCGCTGACGCCGCAGACCCAGCAGCCGAAAGTGAACAGCGCGGCAAGCAGCGGCAGATAAATTTCCAGCGGCAAGGGCCGCAGCAGAAACCACAACGGCAAGGCGGCCAGAGTGCCCATCGTGCCGGGCGCGCGCGGCGACAGCCCCGCGCCGAACCAGAACGCCAACAGATGCTGCCAAGTCGTAAAAATCAGACGCGGCGGCGGCTGGTAATCGCGTTTCGATTTTTGATTCGGCTCGTTCATCCTCACCCTTCAAACCGGCAAAGCCATTACCCTAAAGGATTCACCCCAAAGCTGTGCGCCCACGCGCTGCATTTGTGCGGGCGATCCGCTGCTGAACCATTCGATTGCGGTGCCGGCAGGCGGTGCGATCTGGCCGCTGCGCTCGGCAATCAATTGTGCTGCGCGGCGCGCAACCGCTTCGCCGGTATCGATCAGCTGCACTTTCGGTCCGGCGATTTTGGCGATCCGCTCGCGCAGAAAAGGATAGTGCGTGCAGCCGAGCACGATGACATCCGCGCCGGCATCGAGCAGCGGCTGCGTGTAACGCGCCAGCAGTTCGCGGGTGGCCGACGAATCCAGTTCACCGCGTTCGATCTGCTCGACCAGACCGGGGCACGGCTGCGTGATCACGCGCACGTTGCCGGCATGGCGATCGATCAGCCGCAGCAGTTTTTCGCCGGCGAGTGCCGCACCGGTTGCGAGCACGCCGACGACGCCGCTCTGCGTCAGCGCCACCGCCGGCTTCACCGCGGGTTCCATGCCGACGAAATTCAGCGAGTAATTCGCGCGCAGATATTCCACCGCGGCGATGGTCGCGGTATTGCAGGCGACCACGATCAGCTTGGCGCCGCGCGCGATCAGGAAATCGGTGACGGCCACGGCGCGCGCGATGATTTCATCCTGCGATTTTCCGCCGTAAGGACAATAGCCGCTGTCGGCGACATAAATGAATTTCTGCAAAGGCAGCTTTTTCGCCAGTTCGCGCAGCACCGAAAGTCCGCCGAGACCGGAATCGAACACGCCGATCGGGGCGCCGGTTTCAGCTACGGAAATGGTCATAGCCCTTCAGTTCGACATTCAGAACCGCACCATTGTGATCGAGCCAGCGCAGCCCGGTTCGAGCGGTGATGCGGCCGACAGGTTTCAGCAGATGCCCGACCGCAGCCTGCGCTTCAGCGAGCCGCTGCGGCGGAATACATACGCAAAGTTCGTAGTCATCGCCGCCAGATGCCTGTAATTGCAAGCGTTGGCGGTGATCGTGGAACCATTCAAACGCGGGCGACATCGGCAGATCGTCCACATTGATTTCGACGCCGACATTGCTGGCATCGAGAATGTGTCGAAGATCGCCTGCGAGTCCATCGGAAAGATCGATCGCCGCGCTGGCGATGCCGCGCAAGCGAATGCCTTCTGCCAGCCGCGGCGTTGGATAATCGAGACGTTTTTGCAGGCTTTCATAAAGCGCGAATGACGAGGCATCTGACAAATCATCAGCCAGGCTTAGTGGAGGCTTCGTTAATCGCAGCGCCAATGCCGCGTCGCCCAGCGCTCCAGTAACGCAGACGAAATCGCCGGGCTTGGCACCCGCGCGGCGCAGCGCCTGCATTTCCGGCACTTGCCCGATCGCGGTGATGTTGATCGTCAAAGGTCCACGCGTGGTGTCGCCGCCGATCAGGTGAATGCTGGTCTCGTTCGATAGCGCGTGCAGGCCGGCCGCGAAATCTGCAAGCCAGCTCGCGTTGAATTCTGGCAGCGTCAGCGCCAGCAAAAAAGCCTGCGGCGTCGCGCCTATCGCAGCGAGATCCGACAAGCTTACCGCCAGCGATTTCCAACCGATCGCGTGGGCTGGAGTGTCTGCCGAAAAATGACGGCCAGCGACCAAAGTGTCGGTAGTGATCGCGGCGACATGGCCCGCGATCGGCCGCAGCAAGGCGCAGTCATCGCCGATGCCGAGCGCGATCGAATCGGCAGCGTCGGCTAGGCCGGGCTGATCGAAATACTGGCGGATGAGATCGAATTCGTTGATGTGCAAACCTTCCGGTTTACCGGCTCGAACGCGAGGCGAATCGATAACGAGCAAAGGCGAGCGAGGGCCGGATCAGCCGACGGCGATCTCGGCAGCGCGCGTGCTGCGTGCGATCTTGTCGAGCACGCCGTTGACGAACTTGAAGCCGTCTTCCGCGCCAAAGGTTTTGGCCAGGCTAACAGACTCGTTGACCACCACTTTCCACGGCACTTCCGGGCGGAATTGCAGTTCATAAGCACCCAGCAGCAGCACCGCATATTCGACCGGATCGAGCTGGTCGAGCGGACGATCCAACTGCGGACGCACCAGTTCAACCAGCGCAGCGGCGTGCTCTACCGTTCCGCACAACAATTCGGAAAAATAGTCGGGATCGGCTCGGCCCAAGCCTTCCGGTTGTTCGCGGAACTGTTTGAGCAGCGTCTGTGGCGGAGTTTCGTTGACCAGCCATTGATACAGCGCTTGCATGGTCAATCGGCGCGCCAGTCCGCGACGGCTTTGCGGGGGCTGATCAGACATTCATCGCACCGCTGCCAATCGTGCGCAGCAAACGGATCATTTCGAGCATCGCCGCGGCGGCTTCGTAGCCTTTGTTGTCGTCACCCGAGCCGGCGCGTTCCTGCGCTTGCGCGGGCGTGTTGACGGTGAGTACGCCGAAGCCCAGCGGCAGTCGATGTTTGGTGGAAACTTCGCGCAGACCGCGCGAGCATTCGCCAGCGACGAATTCAAAATGCGGCGTATCGCCGCGGATCACCGCACCGAGTACGACCACACCATCGTAACGGCCGCTTTTTGCGAGCGCGGCCAGTGCCAGCGGCAATTCAAACGCGCCGGGCGCACGCAATTCCTGCACTTTTGACAATGGCACGCCCCAATCTTTCAGGCAGCGATGCGCACCGGCGATCAGCGGATCGACGATATCCACATTCCAGCGCGTCGCCAGAATGGCGATGTCGAGCGCACGGAATTCGCGCGCAACGGGTTTGGCCGGCGCTGCATAACCGGCTTTGACGGCGCGCTCGGCGTGAGATTTAACGGCGACTATTTTTTTAGTTTTGGGCGGCACTGGATACTTTTGAATCCTGGCTGGGAGAAGCGGGCGAGCAACTGAGGTGTCGTTGGAAAATTGAGGCGCGCGCTTCGATCAATCGCAGGCGACGTATTCGACCACCTCCAGACCGAAACCGGATAACGCCTGCATTTTTTTTGGCGCAGATAGCACGCGCATTTTATGTACGCCGAGGTCCGCCAGTATCTGTGCGCCCGCACCGTACGTGCGCAGCATCGGCCGGCTGTCGTGGATTTCCTCGTGCTGCGGAAGGTTCAGCGAAACGATCTGCTGCACAAGTTCGCGCGGCGGCTCCGGCTTGCGCAGCAGGATCACCACGCCACTGCCTTCTTCTGCGATGCGCTGCAATGCGCGGCGCAGCGGCCAGCTGAAGCGTTCGTGCTGCACGCCGAGCATGTCCGACAACATGTTGCGCACATGTACGCGCACCAGCGTCGGCGTGTTGCCGCCGATCTTGCCGCGCACCAGCGCGAGATGCACGGTGTTCTCGATCGCATCGAGATAGGTCACCAGATGGAACTCGCCGAACTCGGTTTGCACATTGGTTTCGGCAACGCGCTCGATCGTGTGCTCGTTGCTGAGGCGATAGCGGATCAGATCGGCAATCGTGCCGATTTTCAGATCGTGCTCGCGCGCGAATGCGATCAGCTCGGCGCCGCGTTTCATGGTGCCATCGTCATTGACGATTTCGCAGATGATTGCAGACGGCGACGATAATCCCGCGAGCCGCACCAGATCGACCGAAGCTTCGGTATGGCCGGCGCGGGTGAGTACGCCGCCTTCCGCGCAGCGCAGCGGAAAAATGTGTCCGGGCCGTGCGAGATCGTCCGGCTGGGTCGCGGGGTCGGCCAAAGCGCGCGCGGTTTTCGCGCGGTCCGCCGCGGAAATACCGGTGGTCGTGCCATGCTTGAAATCGACCGAAATGGTGAACGCGGTGCGGTGGCTTTCGGTGTTCTCCGCCACCATCAACGGCAGCCGCAGCTGTTCGAGCCGTTCGCGCGTCATCGGCATGCAGATGATGCCGCTGGAATGGCGCACGATGAACGCTACCGCTTCCGGCGTCGCCGCTTCGGCGGCCATGATCAGATCGCCCTCGTTCTCACGATCTTCATCGTCCATCATGATGACCATTCGGCCGGCGCGGATATCCGCGACCACATCTTCGATCGTATCCAGCAGCGGCGCGCGTGCGTCGTTCATCGCAGTAACCTTGCTCATTTTCGTTTGCTCCCGCCTCAACTTTTCACTTCACTACTTGCATCACCGCCCAGATCACGCGCTTCGATCAAGCGCTCCAGATAACGCGCAATCAGATCGACTTCCAGATTCACCGCCGAACCCGGCTGCAAGCGGCCCAGCGTCGTATGCGTCCAGGTTTGCGGGATGATGTTAACGCCAAAGCGCGAACCTTGAACTTCGTTGACGGTGAGGCTGACGCCATCGATCGCCACCGAACCCTTGCGCGCGATGTAGCGGGCGATCGCGGCGGGCGCTTCAAAACTCAAACGCCAGGAGCGCGCATCCTCGTGTTTTTCGCGCAGGAAACCGACGCCGTCGACATGGCCCACCATCAGGTGTCCACCGAGCGGCTTGGCTGGGGTCAGCGCGCATTCCAGGTTCACTGGCGTGCCGACTTCCCAGGTTCCGGCGATAGTCGCGTCCAGCGTTTCCACCGAGACATCGGCGACGAACGCGCGTGGCAGCAACTCCACCGCGGTGAGGCAAACGCCGCTGACGGCGATGCTGTCGCCGAGCTGGACGCCGTCAAGATACGCGCCGGCGGTTTCGATCGTCAGGCGGCAATCGCCACCGACAATTTCGATTGCAGAAATCCGGCCCAGCGCTTCGACGATTCCTGTGAACATCAATGTTTCCTGGGCACGGCGACGATACGGAGATCCTCGCCGATCATTTTGAGGTCGGTGATGCGCCAGTCGATGCGTTGATCCAGCCGAAATAATTCGGGCAGATGCGCCAGCGGCCGCGCGGAGTCGCCGAGCAAACTGGGGGCGAGATACAACACCAGTTCATCCACCCGATCTTCCGCCAGAAAAGCGCCAGCCAGCGTCGGCCCGCTTTCGATCAGCAGTTCGTTGATTTCCTGTTGCGCGAGCAGGCTCAGCACTTGGGAGAGATCGGCGCGGCCATCGGGCTTGAGTAGCAACGGCAATGGCTGCGCGCCGTTGTCGTCAATATTTGCTGACGACGCAACTGCGTGACCGACCAGCCGGAAACGGCGCGCATTATCGGCATTCGACCAGACTTTCGCAGTTGAAGGCACGCGGCGATGACGATCAATCACGATACGATCCGGCTGGCGCACTTCAAGACCGTTTGCGCCGGCGTAATCGCGCACGTTCAGCTGCGGATCGTCTGCCAGCACGGTGGCGCTGCTGGTCAGTACGGCACCGGCTTCCGCTCGCAGGCGATGCACATCGGCACGCGCGGCAGTGCCCGTGATCCATTGCGATTCGCCCGAAGCCGCAGCAGTGCGGCCATCGAGACTGGCACCGAGCTTCAGCGTGACCCAGGGACGCGCGCGCGTCATCCTCGAAATGAAGCCCCGATTCAGCGCCGCAGCCTGTTCGCCGAGCAGCCCGCAATGCACTTCGATTCCGGCCGCACGCAAACGCGCAAAGCCGCTGCCGGCGACACGCGGGTTGGGATCTTGCATGGCAGCGATAACGCGGCGCACACCGGCGGCGATCAGCGCGTCCGCGCAGGGGGGGGTGCGGCCGAAATGCGAGCAGGGTTCGAGCGTCAAATAAACATCGGTATCGCGCGCGCGTGCGCCAGCTTCGCGCAAGGCGAGCACTTCGGCATGCGGCTCGCCGGCACGTTGATGGAATCCGCGACCGACGATTTCACCGGCTTGAACGATGACGCAGCCGACGCGCGGATTCGGCTGCGTGGTTGCACAACCCAGCGCCGCAAGACGCAGCGCCTCGGCCATGAAATTCGCAGGTTCAATTGCGGACAGCGGCGGCGGCAACGCAGTCATCGCATCAGTCATCGCGCTTACGCGAGGGCAGCGTCGGCGCCTCTTCGGTGACGATCAACTGCATCTGGCTGCGGCGCAATTCCGCGCTCGGCAATTTTTCGAGGCGTTCGATTTCTTCACGGAATTCGTTGATATCCTCGAAGCTGCGATAGATCGACGCAAAGCGCACGTAGGCGACATGATCGAGATCGCGCAGTTCATCCATCAGCCATTCACCGATGCGCCGAGAGGCGACTTCGCGTTCACCGCTTGCGCGTAGCTTGCGCATGACGTTTTCGATGGCGTGATCCACCGCTTCCGGCAGCACCGGACGTTTATACAGCGCGATGCCGATGCCGCGGCGCAATTTGTCTTCGTCGAACGGCTCGGGAACGCCGTTGCGCTTGAGCACGAACGGCATTGTCAGCTGCGCTTTTTCAAAGCTGGTGAAGCGGCTGTTGCAGCGTTCGCATTCGCGCCGGCGCCGCACCTGCGTGCCTTCTTCGTAAAGGCGCGAGTCGATCACGCGCGTGTTCGGCGCTTTGCAGAAAGGACATTGCATGAATCAGGTGCCGCTAAAAACAGTGGCTGCAAAACCATTCCTGCGACGACAGCAAGCGGGTGCCGCCGGTTGATTCAGGACTGCTGAAAGCACATCTGCGCTGGTTCGGTTCACGCGGCTTTTTTTGCCAGCTGATAAACCGGATGCCGCGCGCACAAGGCAGCCACCTGCCCACGCACACGGTTGATGGTGGCCTCGACCGCATCGCCGGCGCTTTGTGCATCGACGATGTCTGCGATCCAGCCGGCGATCTCCGCCATTTCGCGCTCGCCGAAGCCGCGCGTAGTACTGGCCGGGCTGCCGATGCGCAGGCCCGAGGTGACGAACGCGGAGCGCGGATCGTTCGGCACGGCATTCTTGTTGACGGTGATATGCGCTTGCCCGAGCGCGGCTTCCGCATCCTTGCCGGTGACGTTCTTGGCTACCAGATCGAGCAGGAACAGATGGTCGTCGGTGCCGCCGGAAACGACTTTGTAGCCGCGATCCAGAAACACTTTCGCCATCGCGCGCGCGTTGGCGACGACCTGCCTCTGGTAGTCCACAAATTCAGGCGCCAGTGCTTCCTTGAACGCGACCGCTTTTGCGGCGACGACGTGCATCAAAGGCCCGCCCTGAATGCCCGGAAAAACCGCCGAGTTGAATTTCTTGTTGAAATCTTCCGGCTGGCCTTTGCTGAGGATGATGCCGCCGCGCGGACCACGCAGCGTTTTGTGCGTGGTGCTGGTGACGACGTGCGCATACGGCAGCGGGCTGGGATAAATCCCGGCGGCAACAAGGCCGGCAATGTGCGCCATATCGACCCAGAAATGCGCACCGATCTTGTCCGCAATCGCGCGCATGCGCGCCCAGTCCTTGATACGCGAATAAGCCGAAAAGCCACCGATCAGCAGCTTCGGTTTTTCGGCCAGCGCGATGCGTTCCATCTCGTCATAATTGATCAGTCCGGTTTCCGGATCGAGCCCATACGACACCACTTTGTAGTGCTTGCCGGAAAAATTGGCCGGATGTCCGTGCGTGAGATGGCCACCGTGCGCGAGGCTCATGCCCATGATGGTGTCGCCGGGCGAAATCAGCGCCATGAACACTGCCGCGTTCGCCTGCGCGCCCGAGTGCGGCTGAACATTGGCGTAATCGCAGTCGAATAATTGCTTGACGCGCTCGATCGCCAGCGTTTCGGCGATGTCGACGAATTCACAGCCGCCGTAATAGCGCTTGCCCGGATAACCCTCGGCGTATTTGTTGGTCAACTCGGAACCCTGCGCTTCCATCACGGCCGGGCTGGTGTAGTTCTCCGATGCGATCAATTCGATATGCGCTTCCTGCCGCGAGCGCTCGGCTTCGATGGCACGAAACAGTTCAGGATCGGCTTGGGCGAGGGATTTTGCTTGGGTCCACATGGTTTGATTTTCTCCAGAAATTTTGCCGCTGGCGGCGCGACGAAGTGTTCGATCGCAGGCGCGCAAGACGGCTTCGAGCAGATGTGCCGATGCTTGCTAGTCCACCACTTCCAGCATCAGGTTCAGCGCTGAGCGCGCCGGATCGGCGATCTCGCGCGGTACCTGGATGCGGTTGACGACCTGCCCGGCAACGAGATTATCCAGCGTCCACGCTAAATGCTGTGGATCGGTGCGGAACATGGTCGAGCACATGCAGACCATCGGCGACATGAACTGCACGGTCACGCCTTTCGGCTTCATTTCGTCGCGCAGCCGGTTGACCAGATTCAGTTCGGTGCCGACCAGCCAATGCGTACCGGCCTCGGCCGCGCGCACGGTGCGCAGGATGTATTCGGTCGAGCCAACGTAATCCGAATTCTCGCAGACCTCGAAATCGTTTTCCGGATGCGAAATCACTTTCCCGTCCGGCACTTCGCGGCGGAACTTCACGATGTGCTGAGGATGAAACATCTGATGTACCGAGCAGAAGCCTTTCCACAGGATGATCTTTGCCTTGCGGATTTCGTCTGCAGTGAGGCCACCCATCGGTTTGGTGAAATCCCACAGCACCATTTCATCCAGCGGAATATTCATGCGATGGCCAGTATTGCGGCCGAGATGCTGATCGGGGAAAAACAGCACTTTCTCGCGGCGCGAGAACGACCATTCGAGCACACCGCGCGCATTGGAACTGGTGCAGACGATACCGCCGTGGCTGCCGCAAAAAGCCTTCAGGTCGGCGGCCGAATTGATGTAGGTCACCGGCGTGACTTTCTGATCGGGATCCAGCACTTCCGACAACTCACTCCAGCATTTTCTGACCTTCACCAGATTCGCCATGTCCGCCATCGAGCAGCCGGCTGCGAGATCCGGCAGGATGACGTTGCGCTGACCGAACGTGAGAATGTCGGCGACTTCGGCCATGAAGTGCACGCCGCAGAACACGATGTGTTCGGCCTCGGAATTGGCGGCCATCTGCGACAGTTTCAGCGAATCGCCGGAATAATCCGCGTGCTTGAAAACTTCATCGCGCTGATAGTGATGTCCCAGTACCGCCAGACGCTTGCCGAGAATACGTTTGGCCGCGACGATGCGTGCATCGCAGTCTTCATCCGGCAGCAGATTGAAGCGATCGATCTTGAGTGCGGCAGCCATGACAGACCTCGCTGGTCGAAACCACTAATCACCAATCGTTATTTTAACCGATTCGCCCGCGCCAGCCGATGAACCTCGGTGCGCAGGCCGGGCGAATCCCATCGATCAATCGTCGATAAACAGGCTCAATCACTGATGGTGAGCGGGATCATGCGCTGGTTATTCACCGATGGATTGGGCGAAACCGGCGTCACCAGAATCGTACTGGTCTGGGTCGTTAGCGCGAACGCCTGGCCAGAGGTCTGCGGCTTGGTGCTGCCGTTGATCTGCACCAGCGTCGGATCGCTCAGCGTCCACGTCATCTGGCGCGTAATGTCCTGCTGGATGGTGCCGTTGTCATAGCTGCCGAGTATGCAGAATTGCAGCGGAACGGTACTGCCGATATAAACGATTGCCGTAGGCTGATTGGCGTTAAAAAATTGAGCGGTCGTGGTCATCATCGCGCAGTCCTGCGGCACGGTATCCGATGCCTGCGTCGGATCATTCGGATTGGGCGCGACCGGTGTTTGCAGATTGTTCGGCGGTCGCGGCAATAGGGTGTATTGAAAGGACTCCAGCGTCGCCATCACGGTGGTGATTTGCAGATTGGTCGCGGTCAACAGCTGCGAACCACCTTGGGTGAAACTGGCCGAAATGTTCACCGGGCCGCCTGCTGCCCCCGCCGAGGCGACGTTCGTGATGCCAGCTACGCCGAACGACAAGACTCCGGTATCACTCGAAACCAGCTGCGCCTGCGTGCTGATGTCCTGCGGCGTTTCATCGCTTGGACATCCCGACGCAGGGATGGCCTCGGCCGCCGTTGGCGTCGCGTTCAGGCAGGCGTAGACATTGACCTTTTCCGTATTGCCGACCACCAGCGCCGGATTTCCGGAAAATTCAGGCTGTTCGACAATCGACTGCACGCTTGCCACCGTGACCTGCGTCGTCGCCGTATAAATACAGGAATCGAAACCGACCACCGCAATCAGCGGCGCACCGGCAGAAACTGCGGTGATAACGCCGGTCGTTGGATTGATCGTAGCTTCGCCTTGGTTCGGCACCAGGAAACTCCACTCGACGCCCGTCGTCTGCACGTTCTGCTCCTGGCCATTGAGCTGCGCTACCACGGTCAGGCTTTCGCTTGAACCCACGCCCATTTTGAACCCGGTGCTGGTCAGCGAGTTTCCGTTGGTTTGAACCTGGCTTGCCGGCAATGCCGGCGGCAATACCGAATTACCCTGCACGATGCGCTTGACCGTGAGCGATTGCGGCGTGCCCACCTGAACGCCGATCGAGGCCTGAATACCGAAATAATCGGCGGTGATCGTGGCATTCCCGCCGCCGATCGGCGTCACCGTTCCGGGCGGATAATAACCGCCGCTCGGCGTCGGCTGATTGCCGATCAAATCGCCCGGCTGGCTGGTGCTGACGGTGACAGTGCCGGGGCTGGAACTCGACCAGACGACGCGATTGGTGTAGTTGCCGGAACTGCCGTTCTGGAAAAACAGCGTTGCGGTCACCGTAGTGCGGAAGCATTCGTACATCTGGAAAAACGTCGCGCCCGGCAAGGCAGAGGGCGAAGTCACCACCAGATACGCCGGCCCGTTGCCGCTGCCGATCACGCCGCTAGAACTGCCGCAAGCGGCGATCGCCAAGGGCAGCATCGCGGCCAGCAGAGGAAACAGCAGCTTGGCTTTGAAGCGCATCAGGCTGGACATCATTCGATCGAAAGTCTTCATTGGGAAACGGTCACCGCAGGATTCGTGGCCGCAGGCGCCGCGGCGGCGACGGTGCTGCGGATGGAAAGCTCGCGCAATTGTCGCGCATCGACCAGACCGGGCGCATCGGTCAGCGGATCGTGCGCGGTCTGGGTTTTGGGGAAGGCGATGACTTCGCGGATCGAACTGCTGCCGGTCATCAACATGACCAGCCGATCCAGCCCGAGCGCGATACCGCCGTGCGGCGGCGCGCCGAAACGCAGCGCGTCGAGCAGGAAGCCGAATTTTTCCTGCACCTGTTCGTCGCTGATGCCGAGCAGGCGAAACACGGCTTGCTGGATGTCCGCACGATGGATGCGCACCGAGCCGCCACCGATTTCGATGCCGTTGAGCACCAGGTCATAGCCTTGCGACAGCACACCGCCGGGATCGCGCATCAGCGCTTCGGCATCGTCCGGTCCATTCTGGGTTTTCGGCGCGGTAAACGGATGATGCAGCGCAAGCCAGCGGCCAGCGCCCTCCGCGGCTTCATCATCCCACTCGAACATCGGCCAATCGACCACCCACAACGCGCGCCAGCCGGGCGCAGTGAAGCCAAGTTCGGCGCCAAGCTTGATGCGCAAGGCACCGAGCGCATCGCAGACCACCTTGAATTTGTCGGCGCCGAAGAAAATCACGTCGCCGTCAACAGCGCCGGTGCGCTCCAGAATGCCGGCGAGCGCGGCATCCGAAAGATTCTTGACGATCGGCGATTGCAGACCGTCGCGGCCTTTGGCTTTGTCGTTGACGATGATGTAAGCCAGCCCGCGCGCGCCATATTGCTTGACGAATTCGGTGAAGCTGTCGATCTGTCCACGCGACAGTTTTTCCTTGCCGCCCGGCACGCGCATCGCGGCGACGCGGCATTTCGGATCGTTCGCCGGCGCGGCGAATACCTTGAAACTGCTGTCGGCAACGAGGTCCTTGATCTCGACCAGTTCCAGCGCGTTGCGAAGGTCGGGTTTGTCCGAGCCAAAGCGCAACATCGCATCGGCATAGCTCATGTGCGGCAGCTTGCCGAGATCGATCTGCATCACGTCGCGGAACAGATCAACGAACATGGTCTCGACCAGCGACATGATTTCGTCCATGCCGAGGAACGAGGTTTCGACGTCGAGCTGGGTGAATTCCGGCTGCCGATCGGCGCGCAGATCTTCATCGCGGAAGCAGCGCGCGATCTGGTAGTAACGATCGAGCCCGCCGATCATCAGCAGTTGTTTGAACAATTGCGGCGACTGCGGCAGCGCGAAGAAATGCCCGGCGTGGGTGCGGCTCGGCACCAGATAGTCGCGCGCGCCTTCGGGTGTGGCGCGGGTCAGAATCGGCGTTTCGACATCGATGAAGCCGAGCGCATCCATCGACGCACGAATGCGGCGGATCACATCGTGACGCAGCTTCAAATTTTTCTGCATCGCTGGACGGCGTAAATCCAGATAGCGATATTTCAGCCGCGTTTCTTCGCCGACCGCGTCGTCGTCCAGCGTGAACGGCGGCGGCTCCGAACGGTTCAGTACTTCCAGATGTTCGGCCAGCAATTCGATCTTGCCGGTCGCCAGATTGGAGTTGACCGTGCCTTGCGGACGCGGCCGCACGCGGCCGCTGATCTGCACCACGTATTCGCTGCGCAGCCGCTCGGCCTGCTTGAAAATATCCGGCTTGTCGGGATCGAACACCACCTGTAGCACGCCTTCGCGATCGCGCAGATCGATGAAAATAACCCCGCCGTGATCGCGGCGGCGCTGCACCCAGCCACAGACGCGAACCGGCTGGCCGGTCGAGGTCTCGTTGACCGAGCCGCAATAGTGAGAACGCATCATCAGAAAATCACAACCAGAGGCCAGAGCGACGAAAAATCATCAAGCGCGAATTGTAGCCGCGCGCGGCGGTGGGCGTGTACTGCGAAGAATAGATTCCCGAGTAAAGACCCCAGTAAAGACTCGACGACTTTGGATAAAGCAACGATTTAGTCGGTTGACCCGCCGGCTGCACGGGATTGCCGCACCGGTTTAGTACCGCACGTTTTGCCCAGACCCGCTGCCGCAACAACCGCTCAGGCAATCGGCACGCTGGGCGTCCTTGGAGTGGACACAGCACTTGCCGTAGGCGGCACCACGCCGAGCGAGATCACATAACGCATGCCTTCTTCGACCGTCATGTCCAGCACCACGGCTTCGCGCTTCTTCACCTGCATCAGAAAACCGGAGGTGGGATTCGGCGTGGTCGGCACGAACACCGTCACCATTTCTTCACCGGTGATTGCAGCCGCCTGCCGCAGCGGTTCGCCAGCCTGAAAGCCGACCGACCACTGCCCCGCTCGCGGCCATTCGATCAGCAAGACCTTGCGGAACGAGGTGCCGTTTTCGGAAAACAGCGTCTCGGCCAGTTTCTTCATGCCGCCATAGAGCGAGCGCACCAGCGGAATGTGCTGGAACAGATTTTCGATCCATTCGAGCAACTTGCTGCCGAGGAAATTCGCGGCCAGCACGCCGGTGCCGAGCACCAGCGCAACACTCAGCAGCGCGCCGAGGCCGGGAATATCCGGCCGCAGCGACGGCGGAATCAGCAATAGGCTGGTATCCAGCAGGCCGAGCAAAAAGCGGATGACGAGCAGCGTGGCGCCTAGCGGAATCCAGACCAGCAGCCCCGCCAGGAACCAGCGCTTGATCATGCCGGCGTTTTCGGGCCGGACGACGACGTGCTGCTGGCAGGCTCGGCTTTGGCCGATTTCGATTCCGCCTTGCTTTCGGCTTTCGCGGGAGCCGGCTCGGCCGCTTTGGCATCGGGCTTGGATTCGGCTTTGGCGGCGCCGTCTTTCACCACCGCCGACGGTGCGCTGCTCTCGCCTTCCAGATTGCGTTTGTTGCCGGATTTGAAATCGGTTTCGTACCAGCCGCTGCCTTTCAAACGGAAACCGGCGGCGGAAACCTGCTTGATCAGCGCCGGTTGATGACAATTCGGGCATTCCGTTTCCGGCGGATCGGAAAGTCGTTGCAGCACTTCGGTCTGTTGGCCGCACTCGGTGCAGACGTATTCGTAAAACGGCATGTTCCAAAGCTCCGACAGGTTTTGCTTGAATTTTTGCTGAATGCGCTGCGGCGATAGATGCGGGCGCAGCAACGCAGGTTCAAGACCACACGATAACGCCTGCGGGCGCAGCATGCAGCGGCGCGGCAAAAGCTCAGGCTGGGCGATCGAGTAAATCCAGCAGACTTGCCAGTGTTTGCGCCGCACCGGCACGAATGCGGTACTTCACCAGCTGCGAAACTTCGCTGTCGCCCGGATTGATTTCCGCAGTCGGCAAGCCGGCGCGCGCGGCATTGCGCACTGGCCAGGCGATATACGGAAACACGCTGGTGGTACCGATCGAAAGCACCACATCCGAACCTTCGCGCAGAACCGTTTCGAGTCGCTGCAACTCTGGCGATGGTAATGCTTCGCCAAATAAAACCACGCGCGGACGCACCAGCGCTGAGCACTGCGGACAAGCCGGCGGCAGGCTCAGATACTCGTAATTTTCGACCAGCGTTTGGTAGTCGCAAACGGTGCAATGCAGCCCGTGAACATTGCCGTGAATCTCGATCAAGTCCGGCTGGCCGGCGCGTCGATGAAAGCCGTCGACATTCTGCGTCAGCACGGTAAAGCGCTTGAAATGCGCAGCCATTTTCACCAGCGCCTGATGCCCGACATTCGGCGCACGCCCGCGCGTGGCGCGCTCGATTTCGGTGAGATATTTCCAGCACAGAGCGGGGTCGCGCCGGAGCATTTCGCCCGATAGCGCATCCTCGATCGCCACACCTTCCGGCGTCGGGCCAGCGTCGTAAAGTCCGCCGACGCCGCGGTAAGTCGGCAAGCCGGAATCCGCCGACATGCCTGCGCCGGTAATCACCAGTACGCGCTGGGCTGCGCGCAAATCGCGCGCCAAGGCTTCGATGGCTGTTGCGCTCACTTATGCGGCCTTGGCATCACTCACAATCGGGCACCGGGAATCAAATGCAGCGCCATCTTCAATCACCATGAATGACGAGTGCGTCGCCAGCAATCGGCTTTCGGCGCCGGTAATGAGTGCGGCAAAGTTATACTCGCGCATGACGGCGAGGTGCCGCGCGCGGTCTTCGATCCGATTGCTCGCTGGTGTGTACATTTGCAGCCCGCTCCGACATTCATTTACGCAACCGATCATCGCATTTCAGCATGCCGCGAAAACCTGCCCACGAGCAATTCGACACGCTGAAAATTCTGCAGGAACGCGCCTTCGATCTGTTCGGCCGCTATGGTTACGATGGCGTTTCGATCGGCGATATCGCCGCCTCGGCGAATCTCAGCAAGGGCGCGCTGTACTGGCATTATTCCGGCAAGGAAGCTTTGTTTCTGGATTGCCTGCAACGGCTGCACGCGATGTTCGATGAATTCATTTTCACGCCGATGACGCAACAGCCGGATGCGCAGCTGGCCGTGCTCGGGCTGTTTCGCGGCGTAGAGTTGCTGATCGAAATTCCCAGCATCCGCAGCGGTATTGCCGGTTTCTGGCTGTTGCCATCGGCGCCGGAAACGGCCGAACTCGCAGCCGCGCAACGCCGCTTCGAGCTGGCGTCGCAGCAGGTGGTGGCGGCGACCTTGCAACGCGGCGTCGACCAAGGCCAGTTCGATCTGCACGGTGATCTCGAAGATTTTTCGCGCGCCATCATCGCGCTGGTCGAAGCCGTGGTGATCCTGCCCTTGCGTTATCAATCGCACGAAGAAGTGCAACGCATTCTGGACGTGCTGGCGCGCACCCTGTTCCGCGCTTACGCCAAGAATGGATTGCCGATGCCGGCTTGATTGGATGATTCGATTCGCCACTGAATTCGCCGCGACGGGCAAGCAGCCGATCGGCTGGAATGCTATGGACTAGCAGGATTCCGATTCGGCGAAAACCTGTGTAAAGCCAACAGCGATAGGGCGTTAAGGGCGATCGATTCAGGCTGAATTCAGGTCGCGCGCGTAATTTACCGCGATAAGTTTTCGCCATTTTTGGCGTGACTTTTGGAGAAGCACCATGCGCACCTGGATTTCAAGCGTCGTTGCCGCGATCATCGCACTCGGCCTCAGCCATGCTGCGCTGGCGTATCCCTATCCGCCGCCGCCGGTTGCACCGCCACCTTTTGCGCCACCGCCGCCGGACTATGCCGGGCCGGTGTATGCCGAAGTGCTGAGCACCCAGCCGATCTATCGTATCGTCCGTGTCAACCAGCCGCAGCAGCAGTGCTATCAGCAACAAGTGGTTTACGACGACGGTCGCAACCGCGACAACACCGTGGCCGGAACGCTGATCGGCGGCATTCTGGGCGGCGTACTCGGCGATCAATTCGGTCATGGCTCCGGCCGCGTGCTGGCAACCGTCGGCGGTGCGGCGGTGGGCGCGAGCCTCGGCAACAACATCGCCAACCGCAATCAGGGTCCGCCGCAGGTGGGCTATCAGGAGCAATGCCAGACGGTCGACGCGTTTCACGACGAGCAGCAGATCGATGGCTACAACGTCACCTACCGTTACGCCGGCCGCGTTTACACCACACGCTTGCCGTACGATCCTGGTCCGCGCATGGCGGTGAACGTCAATGTCGCTCCGGCACCGTATTGACCAGGCGCTTATCAAGATGCCGGCTGCAGAGCATACAGCTGGCATCAAAGCCGCTAAAGTAATCTGATGCGAACTTCATGGAACCTGCTGATTATGGCTGCCGCGCTGGCGATCCAGCCCGCTTGGGCGCATGGCCATGATGATCGCCGCGCTGCGCCGGGCCTGATGCAGCAACCGCAGTTTCAGCGCGACCCGCGCCAGCTGCAGCCGCAATATCCAGCACAGTATCCGCGTGCGCCGGCAGCAGCTTTCGGGCCACGCAGCGAACCGCAATTCGCACGTCCGCAAAATGAATTCTCGCCGGGTGATGCCGCACGCCGCGCGCAGCAGATGAACGGCGGCGGCCGCATCCTCGCGGTCGATCCGAATGGACCGGGCTATCGCGTAAAAGTGTTGAAGGAAGGTGAAGTTCGGGTGATCGCAGTACCCGGCGGTTGATACCCCCGGCAGTATCTTCAGATTTTTCTTGCCATAACAATAACGAGACAACCATGCGCGCTTTGGTCATCGAGGACGATCCGCAGTTGCGGGCACAAGTCATCCGTCATTTGAAGGAAGACGGCTATGCCATCGACGAAGCCGCGGATGGCGAGCAAGGCACTTACATGGCAGTGGAATATCCGGTCGATATCGCGGTGATCGATCTGGGGTTGCCGAAAGCTTCCGGCATCAGCGTCATCAAGGCTGCGCGCAAGGCCGGCCGCAAATTCCCGATCCTGATTCTCACCGCGCGCGACGGCTGGCAAAGCAAGGTCGAAGGTCTGGAAGCCGGCGCCGACGATTATCTGGTGAAGCCGTTCCACAAGGAGGAGTTGCTCGCGCGTGCCCGTGCGCTGGTGCGCCGCAGCGGCGGCTGGGCGCAATCGCGGCTCGAATGCGGCCCGATCGTGCTCGACACCGGCGCCAAAACCGTCAGCTTGAACGGCGCCATGATCGAACTCACCGCCTTCGAGTATCGCGTGCTCGAATATCTGGTGATGCACGCGGGTCAGGTGGTTTCCAAATCCACCTTGACCGAACATCTCTACAACGAGGATGAGGAACGCGACAGCAACGTCATCGAAGTTTTCGTGCGCCGCTTGCGCAGCAAGCTCGATCCGGAAAACAGCCTGAACCCGATCGCCACCTTGCGCGGCGCCGGCTATCGCTGGGATGTGCCGCGAACCTGAAGATTTCTCAACAAGTTCCCCGGCAGATTTCCTGGCGACTTTCCAGAAAATTTTCCACGAGATTTCCCGCAACAATTTCGCTGAGAGTTTCCATGTCCGCCCAAGCCTACGGCTCGAATTTCTGGCGTAGCTGGCCCCCCGTCGCACAGCAATATTACGGGCAAAGTCGACCAAGGCCTGCCAGTACCCGGCTCGATCGCTCCGATTAAAGTAAGCGTCAACAAGGCACTCAACCGGCAAACTGTCGCCCATGAAATCGCTGCGCACACGCCTGCTGGTCGTTGCCTCGCTGGTGCTGGCGACCTTTCTGTTGCTGTCCGGCGAAGCACTCGAACAGGCGTTTCGCGCAGCGGCGGAACAGGGCGAACAGGATCGTCTCGAAGGCATGGTTTTCGCGCTGCTCGGCGCAGCCGAATCCGGCCCCAACGGCGCGCTGACGATTCCCGACGGCGCGCTGCCCGACCCACGGCTCGGCCATGTCCTTTCAGGTCTGGACGCCCTGATTTTCAACGAGCGCGGCAAAGTGGTGTGGCGCAGTCCGAGCTTTTCGGGCGCGGTGCCGCAGGTGCCTGCGCCGGAAGTCGGCGCCAGCGTGTTCCTCGATTCCGGCGACCGTTTCATGCTGGCTTACGGTGTGCGCTGGGTCGGCGACACCAATGGTCCGCATGCCGCGGGCGGCCAGCAAAAGCCTAAGCGCTACACCGTCGCGCTATTTCACGATCAGGACACCTATCGCGCGCAGCTCTACACGTTTCGCCGCATTCTCTGGTTCGGACTCGGCGGCAGTGGGCTGGCCTTGATCGCGGTGCAGTTCTTCGTGCTGCGCTGGGGCTTGAGTCCATTGCGACGGCTCGCGCGCGAACTACATCAGGTTGAAACCGGCGAGCGCTCGCGTATCGAATCGGACTATGCAACGGAATTGACGCCGCTCGCCAACGGCCTGAATGCGATGATCCTGGCCGAGCGCACGCAACAAAAGCGTTATCGCAACGCGCTCGACGATCTGGCCCACAGCCTGAAAACGCCGCTGGCCGTGTTGCGCGGGATCATCGACGATAGCGATGCCGAAGCCGCCACGCGCGCACGCCTGAGCGATCCGGTCGGCCGCATTCAGGACATCACCGATCACCAGCTGCGTAAAGCGGCGGCGGCCGGCCGTCGAACCCTTTCCGAACCGGTGCAGGTGCGCCCGATCGTCGAAAAACTGGCGGGTGCATTGACCAAGGTTTATGCGCAAAAACAGCCGAAATTTGAAATCCGCGTGCCGTACGCGCTGCGCGCACGCGCGGACCAGGGCGATCTTTACGAACTGCTCGGCAACCTGATGGATAACGCCGGAAAATGGTGCAGGCAGCACATCGCGGTGAAGGTTGAATTCGCCGATCGGCGTTTGCATATCGTGGTCGAAGACGACGGTCCAGGATTTCCCGAAAACGCTGCCGAACTGCTAGCGCGTGGCGTGCGCGCCGATACACACGTGCCCGGCCAAGGCATCGGTCTCGGCGCCATTGCCGAGATGGTGCATGTCTACGACGGCGCGATCAGTCTCGGCCGCAGCAGTCTCGGCGGTGCGCAGGTCGACGTTTATCTTTCGGTCTGATCGCCTCCCACGCCTTGAACTCACTTACTCGAACCAACTAACTAGCGCTGCTATCTTAAGTAGGCAGTGTTACAGCGAATTGAGAACAGACGGTTCGCCCAAAAAAAACAGCGGGATGATGGCACCGCGTATGGCGGCGATCGAGATTTTCATGCGGTTTCGGTCGCCCGCTATTTCACACCGTCGACGTTTAAGCCGAAGAGTGGACTATCCTTACAAATTTACCACCCCTCTACTTTAAAAATCATCGCCCGGAAGCATGTGGGATGGCGTTATCTGCTTGAACCAGACAAGGATGTCGGTTGCGGGGCGAAGTGAAGCATGGTCGCTAATGTCGGCGTTCCATGTTTTGGCATCGACGCGCCAGCCGGCCCAGCCGCGAGCGTAGTTGGTCGAGGTAAAACGCTGCGCCCATGGCTCTGCTGGCAACGTGCGCAGGTCGGCCCAGAAGCCTTCGAATCCCGTGCGCAGGAGCACACCGCCAAGGTCGCCAACCCCGTCATTCGGAAGCGTTTGCGGCACCAACGGTTTGCGGTGCGTAACTTCGGTGTCCACGTCCCCATTCTGCGTCTGAGCACGGAATGATCCTTTGCTCCAAGCGAAAGTAACGGTTTGATATCGATCGCCAAGCACTTTATGCACCTCGCGTCCAACCCAGGTGTATCCCAACGGCCAGCCATCGGACGCTGGCAGGTCCGCCATTGCGTGCATGTCGTGGGCCCAGAAGACTCCGTTTCGTCCATTCAAACGTTCCAACAGATTGGCCGACATGTAACGGTCACGTCGGCCGTAGTATTCCATGCCGTCCTTTTCGGGATCACCCCGACCGCCATCCAGTTCGAAAGCGTCGAAAGCCTGCCGTGCGCTTTTTGCCGCATACGCGGCTTCCGCATAGCCGGATTTATCTGCCCAGGCCGCTTGGTGCGTAGTGAACAACTGCTCAAGCTCACGAGAAGCCTCGTTTGCTTTGACGTAGTCAGATACGTTTGCGGTGGTCGCCCAAACGGCAAATCGTGGTCGGGTGGTGCCTGACAGCAGAGAAGTAAATGCGCCATCGAATCGAGCCGCCATATTGTGATCTCGGGCGCGTAAGAAGCGCAACGCATACTCGGCATCGATACCGCCGTCCTGGCAGTCGATGCCGATCACGTGCACCGGATGATTTGCCTGTATGTTGTAGGCACGGATCCAGAGAATCAGACCGGCGAATTCCTCGTCCCGCAGATTCCTGAAGAGGCTCGGCGAACGAAGCAGCGTCGGAAGATCGCCGCCTCGGCC
>CAJCJH010000051.1 GCA_903970615.1 Rhodospirillales bacterium | reverse complement strand
CAACCGGTTCAACCAGATTTTGGGTTTTACGCTCGGCGAGCGTCGGTTAGCAGAAGGAGAAATTCGCGCCATTGAGGACGCAATGATAAAGCCTTTGAGACAAGCCCCGCCGACCGCTTCAAGCCTGCGCTAGCCTTGGTAGCTTTCACCCTTGACTTCGCGTTCCATCGCCTCAAGCCCGATGTGGCGCACGTCCTTGCCCTTCACCAGATAGATCACGTACTCGGCAATATTGCGAGCGTGGTCGCCAATGCGTTCGAGCGAGCGCACCGACCAGATGATGTCCATCACACGGCGGATCGTGCGCGGGTCCTCCATCATGAAGGTGATGCACTGGCGCATCAGGCCTTCGTATTCCCGATCGACCGACAAATCCTCGCGCGCCACCGCCAGTGCCGCTTCCGCATCGACGCGCGCGAAGGCGTCAAGCGCATCGCGCACCATCTGGCTCACATGCTTGGAAAGATATCCGACTTCGACCAGCGGACCACTGCGTTCCTGCGAGGCCAGATCGGTCGCCATGCGCGCGATTTTTTCGGCTTCGTCGCCGATTCGTTCGAGATCGGTGATGGTCTTGATCACCGCGTAAACCAGCCTCAAGTCACCAGCAGTCGGCTGACGCCGCGCCAGAATGCCGCTGCATTCCTCGTCGATCAGCACTTCCATGCGATTGACCTTGAGATCGTTCTGCACCACTTCCTCGCCAAGCAGGCCGTCGGATTCCATCAGCGCTCGCGTTGCGTCGACGATCTGCTGCTCCACCAGCCCACCCATCGCCAGCACGCGCTGGCGCACGTCTTCCAGTTCGGCGTTGAACTGGGTGGAAATGTGGCTCTTGTAAGACGTGATCATCGGGTTATCAACTCATGGTTTTGACGACATCACGCCGGTCGTATGGCTTGGGTTTTCGACCCATCATCCAGCATAGTTTTACAGAGTTGCGCGCAGCGCGCGAGGCTCGTTTCGGGTGAACCCACTGATTAGAGCGACGAGCCTAGAAAAAAACTATGACGCCAAGGTTACAGCGACGATTTACGGGCTTTTGCCGGTGTCGATGCCCGGAATCGCTTCCGGTGGCGATCCAGAAGTGTCCCGCATCATCTTGCGCTGTTCGCCAGTGGTGGCGTTGGGATCGGAATGCGCCGCGAGATAGTTTTTTACCTTGTCTGCATTTCCAGGGATTGCAGGCGTTGCTGTTCCCGGCAGCGACTTCTTCAGCCGTGCCAGATGCCGATCCGAACGACTTAAAGGATCGGTGCTGCGCTTGACTGTAACGCCAGGCAGCGCGATGTTGTTCGGAGCTGTCGATGCGGGTAAATCCAGATTCGGAGTGGGGTGAGCTGTGTCGTCGGCAAACACGGTCGGTGTTGGCACAGCCAAGATCAAAGCGATCACCAAGCCGGTCGCCGGGCATTTTGAGTAGGGCTTTGCGCAACGCATTGAGCGATTCTCCTGATTCGACGGTGCCGGGAATAACCGACGCGGCGCGGTCCGGTTTTGTTCAGACATCAGCTACCGATCATGAGTCCGCCGACATCCAGCCGCCACCGACTGCACGAACCAGGTCGACGCTCGCGCGCAGACGCCGCGTTTCCAGACTCAACTGCGCACGCCGCGCACTCAGCACCACAGTCTGCGAGTCGACCACATTCAGATAATCGGCGCCGCCGTCACGATATTGCGTCATCGAGATATCCAGCGTTTTCTGCGCATCGTTGACCGCCGCGGTTTGATCGGCATCTTCGACCGCGTAATTGGCCAGCAGTGCCAGATCGTCTTCGACCTGCTGGAAGGCCGCTAGCACGGTTGAACGATACGACGCCGAAGCTTCATCCAGACTGGCGCGCGCGCGCTTCAATTCAGCTTCATGCCGACCCCAGTCAAAAATCGTTTGGCTCAATTGGGGTCCCAGTGTCCAGTAGGAAGCTGGCGCCATGAGCCAACTGCTGGAACTATCGCTTTGCAAGCCCAGCATCACTGAAAGATCGATGCTCGGATAGAACGCCGCGCGTGCAACACCAATCGCAGCATTGGCGGCGGCGGCGCGACGTTCTGCAGCAGCGATATCGGGCCGGCGTTGCAACAGCGTGGCCGGAACGCCGGCGGGAATCTCCGGCACGATTGACGTGTGCCCATCCGCAGAAAGAGCGAAATTCGCGGGCGATTCACCGGCCAGCGCGGCGATCGCATGTTCGAGCAACGCACGCCTTGATCGGGATTCCGAAACCTGCGCTTTCGCGTTATCCAGCTGGGTACGCGCGCGACTCACGTCAAGCCCGGAAACCACGCCCCCGTTGTGCAGGGTTTCGGTCAAGTCCAGCGCTTTCCGGTAGGTAGTGACGGTATCGATCAGCAGTTGGATATCACGATCCTCGCCGAGAATCGAAAAGTAATCATCCGCCAGACGCACTTCCAGGCTCAATTTTGCCGAGGCTAAATCGGCGTTGGCAGCCTGTGTCTGCGCGTGAGCGCTTGCGACCAGATTGCGGAGACGACCCCAAAGATCGACTTCGTAGTCCGTTTGCAGATCGACCGCATCACTGTTGTATTCGTTCGTCTGACCGGCACCGCGTAATGGCCGTGTGTTGGATTGGCGGTTCCGCGAAACTCCCAGCAAGCCTGAAATCGTCGGGAACAACCCGGCCCGCGCCTGCTCATCGTAAGAACTCGCCTCGGCGTAGCGCGCATAAGCGGCTGCGACATCCGGGCTATTCGCATCGAGGCGTTGCTCCAGCGTCGAGAGTTGCGCATCGTTGTAGATCGTCCACCAGCTGCCGCGCGGCAATGAATCGGCTGGCTGCGCATCGGTCCACGGCGCGGCTTCCTTGAAGTGACCCGGAATCGGCAACTTCGGCACTTCGTAGGTCGGCGCCAGCGAACAGCCGGTGATTGCCAGCATCGCCGCGAGGCAGAGCAGTGCTGGCCTAGCCGCCTTCACGTTCCGCTCCATTTGCCGCGGGCGAACCGGAGTCTGATTTCGGGTTCGCATCCGCTTGCGCGATATGCACTTCGTCGCCTTCGGCCAGCGCGTCCGGCGGGTTATCGATGATTCGATCGTGTACCGTCACGCCGGAATCGATTTCAACCCAGTGACCGAGATCGCGTTTGATCGTGACTGCGGCCAGCTTGACATGATCGTCGGCGCCCACGGTGGCGACTTGCAAGCCGGCCGCACGGAATATCAAGGCGGTTGCTGGCAAGCGGATCAGTTTTGAATCATCGGAAAGTTGGATGCTGACGCTGGCGAAATCGCCCGGCATCAGCACGCCCGAACGGTCGTCGAGCGAGAGTTCGACCAGCAAGGTTCCGGATTCGATATTCACCGCGCCCGAAGTGCTATCGACAACCGCAGTGAAATGCCCATCGGCATGGCCCGGCACACTCAATTGTGCAGACATGCCTGGCTGGATCGCGGACGCATCGTCCTGCGGCACGCTCACATAAACACGCAGCTTGTGAATGTCCGACACCGTGAACAGCTGCGGACCACGGCCACCGCCCGCATCGATCAGCGCGCCGACATCGGTATCGCGTGAAGTGACGATGCCATCGAACGGCGCAACGATCCGTTTGAATGAGGATAACGCCAGCAGGCGTTCGACATTCGCCGCTTCGGCGTTGACCATCGCCTGCTTCGCCGCCAGATCGCCATTCTTCTCATCGGCAGCCTGCTGCGAAACCGAATCCGCAGCCAGCATGGTCTGCCAGCGCTTGGCCGTCGTTTCGGCGAGATTTTCCTCGGCGCGCGCCGTCGCCAGACTGGCCTTAGCCTGGGACAACTGCTGGTCCAGCTCGGGCGTTTCGACGATGCCGAGCACCTGCCCGGCTTTCACCGGCGCACCGATATCGGTGTACCAGGCTTTTAGGTAGCCGCTGACACGCGCATAAATCGGCGCCCGATAGAACGCTTCCAACCGACCCGGCAGTACGATGGTATTCGCAGCCCCACCCGCAGCCGGTTGAAAAACGGTGACCGACGGAATCGCTTGCGCTGCTGTCCACTGATTCAACTGCGACTGATCTGCAGCGCGGCCGATGATGCCGCTGACAACAACCAGCAATGCCACCACCAGCACAACAATGCCGGCGATTTTGAGACGCCGCGGCGTAATCGTGGTGGGTTCGGGGGACTCAGGCGCCATGGGAAACTCCGGGTGCAGCAGAGGTCGACGCGGGTACTTTGTCATGCCGATGGATGAGGCTGAAAACCACCGGCACGAACAGCAGCGTCGCAATCGTGGCGAAGATCAAGCCGCCGATGACGGCGCGGCCGAGAGGCGCGTTCTGCTCGCCGCCCTCGCCCATGCCCAAAGCCATTGGCGCCATGCCGATAATCATCGCCAGCGCGGTCATGCAGACCGGGCGGAAACGCGCGAAACCGGCGTCGATCGCAGCGGTCAGGCCATTGCCGCATTCCGCCAGCCGATCGCGCGCAAAACTCACCACCAGAATGCTGTTGGCCGTCGCTACGCCCATGCACATGATCGCACCCGTTAGTGCCGGAACCGATAGCGTGGTGTGCGTGGCGAACAACATCCAGACGATGCCGGCGAGTGCGGCCGGCAGTGCGGTGATGATGACGAACGGATCGGCCCACGACTGGAAGTTGACCACGATCAGCAAGTAGATCAGCACCACCGCGCCGAGCAAACCGAACAACAGGCCGGAGAACGCGCTGTTCATCGTTTGCACCTGTCCGCGCAAAACGACCGATGTTCCTTTGGGCATGCCGTCAGCATTCGCGTGGATGATCTTGTTGATTGCGGCGGCGACCGAACCGAGATCGCGCCCCTGCGTTGTGGCATAAATTTCAACCAGCGGCGCAATGTCGTAGTGCGAGACCACGGCATCGGTGCGGATGCGTTTGATAACGGCAATGCCACCGAGAATCTGCGCTGGCTTGCCGCTACCGCTGGTGATCTGCAAATTTTCAAGATCGGACAAACTATCGAGCCGGTATTGCGGTGTCTGCGCAACAATCGGATACGAAATTCCGTTTTTCGGATTGAGATAAAACGCCGGCGCCACCTGACCACTGCCGGCGAGATTCACCACCAGGCTGTTGGTGACATCGCGTTCGGTGATGCCGACTTCCTGCGCGCGCGTGCGATCGACATCGATATGGAAAGTCGGATAGTCGTTCGATTGCTGAACGCGCGCATCGACCACGCCCGGCACCAGCCGCACTTCGCGCAGCAGCTTCCTGGCGTAAGCATAATTTTCGGCAAGCCGCGGGCCGATGATCTGCAAGTCGATCGGTGCCGGGGCGCCGAAATTCAGAATCTGGCTGATAATGTCGGCCGGCAAGAATGCGAACGTGGTGCCACGAAATTCCCGCGGCAGGCGCTCGCGCAGCAGCTTCACATAGGTTGCCGTCGGCGCGTGATCTTTTTCCAGGGTGATCTGGATATCGCCATCCTGCGAACCGATGGTTCCGGTGTTGCTGTAAGCGTTATTGATGCCGCTGACCGGCAAGCCGATGTTGTCGACCACACTATCCAGTTGATCCGGCGGAATCGCGCGCCGGATCGCCTCCTCGACACGAGCGAAAGTGAAAGCGGTTTCTTCGATGCGCGTGCCGATCGGTGCGCGCACATGCATATTGATGGCGCCAGCATCGACCGTCGGAAAGAAATTGCGGCCCAGCCACGGCACCAGTGCGAATGAAATCAACACGACGAACATGAAGCCGGCGATGAATATCCGGCTGTTCGCCAGCGACAACTCCAGCAGTTCCTTGTAAGTCGCGCGAATACGCTCAAAACGCTGCTCGAAGCCGCGTTGAAACAGAACCAGTGGATTACGCAAGGACTTCGAAGCCGCATGGTGGTGCTCGATTTCCCCCATGCTGTATTCGAGTTCGCCATGCGGATGGCCATGCTGTACATGCGCATGCAGAATGTATTTGGCCATCGTCGGCACCAGCGTGCGCGACAAAATGAACGACGCGATCATGGCGAACATCACCGCTTCGGCCATCGGCACGAACAGGAACCCGGCGATGCCGCCAAGGAAAAACATCGGCACGAAGACGATACAGATGCACAGCAGCGAAACGAAGGCTGGTGTGACGATCTGCTGGGCGCCATCGAGAATCGCCGGCTCGACCTGCTTGCCTTGTTCCAGATGCCAGTTGATGTTCTCGATGGTGACGGTGGCGTCGTCCACCAGAATGCCGACCGCCAAGGCGAGGCCACCGAGCGTCATGATATTGAGCGTTTGGCCCATCACCGACAGGCCGATGATCGAACCGAGTATTGCCAGCGGAATGGAGGTTGCGATGATAATGGTCGAGCGCCAGCTGCCGAGAAACAGCAGGATCATCAGGCTGGTCAGCGCGGCGGCAATGATGCCTTCGCGCGCAACGCCGCTGATCGCCGCACGCACGAACAGGGATTGATCGTCGACCGGCTTGATCTGCAAGGCCTCGGGTAAAACCGCCTTCAGGCTCGGGAGCAAAGATTTGACTCCTTGAATGATGGCGAGTGTCGAGGCCGAGCCGCTCTTGAGAATCGTCATCAGCACGGATCGCTTGCCGTCGACATGCACGATGTTGGTCTGCGGCGGATAGCCATCGCGCACATGCGCGACATCGCGCATCAGGATGGTAGTGCCGTTGACCGCCTTGACCGGCAGATCGTTGAGTTCATCGATCACTTCGGGACTATTGTTGAGTTCGAGGTCGTACTCGAACGTGCCGATTTTCTGCGTACCGATCGGGATGATCTGATTCTGCGCAGAAAGCGCATTTTCGACATCCTGCGCAGATAGCCCGCGCGCCTGCAGCGCATTGGAATCGATGTCGATCTGCACTTGCCGGGTTTTGCCTCCATACGGCGTTGGCGTCGCTGCACCGGCAATCGTCGCGAGTCGCGGACGAATGATGTTGTTGCCCAGATCGCCAAGGGCTTGCTCCGGCAACGTGCCGCTCGAAAGGGCGAGTTCGATGATCGGAACGGTCGAGGCGTTGTAGTTGAGAATCTGCGGCGGCGTAATGCCGGGCGGCATCTGTTTCAACACCGTCTGCGAGATAGAGGTGACCTGCGCGGTCGCAGTACGGATATCGACATTCGGCTGGAAGAAAATCTTGACGACCCCGATGCCAGTCACCGACTGCGATTCGATATGCTCGATGTCATTAACGGTGTTGCTGAGCGAGCGCTCGTAGTAGGTAATGATGCGCCCGGCCATATCCGATGCCGGCAAGCCGGTGTAAGTCCACACCACCGCGATCACTGGAATCTTGATGTCGGGCAGAATGTCAGTTGGCGTCCGCAGCGCCGATAGCGGGCCGAAAATCAGGATCACCAGCGCGAGTACAACGAACGTATAAGGCCGCTGTAACGCCAGACGAACGAACCAGATCATCGAGTGACGCTCCGCAGATCGCTCGCCGGCAACTCGGCTCGCTTAGCCAGACATCGCTCCCTTGCGCAACTGATTTCTCGCGGCCGAGTGCGACCTGCCAGATGCGCGTTCAATGACATCGTCACTTACCGAAGAAGGCGTTCGTTGTCGAACTTATTCATCCGCTCAGTTTGCTGGCGAGCGCGTAACAGTCGTCTATCCGTCAGGTAACAAGATTTTTATGTTGGCGTTCGCAAGCTGCGGAAAATCACCTCTGAAAAATCGAATCGCTATCTGATTCTGAATCGGCCATCGAGACGATAACCGGCACCTCGCACACCGATAATTTCTACCGAACAAGCTGTTAATTTATTTCGCAGGCGCGAAACGGCGATATCGATCGCCTTTGGATTCAGTTCTACTGCTTCGCTCCAAACCTGCTTCCAGATGGAAACACGATCCAAGGGCCGCCCAGCCATGTCTGCAAGGGCGCGCAGCAAGCGGAACTGCTGCGGCGACAAGGCGATGCTCTGATCAAGGTAGCTGGCGCGATGAGCGCTTCGATCAATCAGCAGTGCTGCCGTTTCTGCATTCGACCCGCCGCCGCCGTTGAGCAGTGGCGCTGCCTGGACCGCTTGCGAACCGCGACGATGAAACGCTTGCAGTATCGCCTCAAGTTCCACAAACGATATGGGCCTGCGCAAGCAGGCATCTGCGCCGGCCCGCAGTAGCGCCACGCGACGCGCGTCCAGCGCATCCGCTGGCAACACGGCGAGCAACATGCACGAGTCGGCTTTCAAATCCGCGCATTCGACAATAGGGTCAACGCCGACCGCATTGGAATCGTGAATAATCGCTAAGTAGCCTGCATCTTCAGTCAATGCCCAGCTTGTTTCAGCCGGTACTATCGCGGTTATTTTGTAGCCGCATTCGGCCAGCGCCCTGAGTAACGCGGGGTCGTGATGGGCAGCTATGTAAAGACCGCGCATCAGCTCAGCGCCAAGCCTACGGTCTGTTCCTGCGCAACGATTCCTGCGGAATCGTAAGCCAGCGGCGCAGGCCAGCAGAGCACGGTTAGGCAGGCACCGATGGGTGGATTGCCCACTTGAATCTGGAAATCGTGCAATCGCAGGATCGCCTCGACAATGCTCAGCCCTAAACCGAAGCCCGGCGTCGAGCGGCTTTGATCGCCGCGGAAAAAACGCTGGAAAATCGCTTCGCGCTGATCGGGGGCAATGCCTGGTCCGTTGTCGGTCACATCAACCCTTGCGCCAGCACTTTCGATCAACACTTGAATTGCCACCTCGCCGCTCACCGGCGTGAACTTGATCGCATTGCCGACCAGATTACTGAAGGCCTCGATCAGCAGATGTCGATCGCCTTGAATCTGCAAACTGCCGTTCGGGAAAAAACGCTTGAAAGAAATTGATTTCTCTTCTGCCAGCGGCTCATAAAGTTCGTAAACCTGATGCAGGACTTCGATCAAATCCAGACGTTTGAATCCGGCGCGGCGATGCTCGTCCTTGAGTTCCGAAATCCTCAACAGCGCAGCGAAGCGGGCCAGCAGATCGTCGGTCTCGGCGACGGCCTGATCGATCGTCGCGGCGCGTATGTCCTCCGCTGCAGTCTGTTGTTGTAGACGGTACAACTGCGCGCGCAGATGCGTCAGCGGTGTACGCAGATCATGGGCAAGGTTATCGCAGACGTTCTTGACCTCGAACATCAGGCGCTCGACCTTATCGAGCATACGATTGACCACGCTTGCCAGATTGTCGAGTTCATCGCCACGGCCTGACAGCGGCAATCGTTGGTGCAAATCGCCAGTGACGATACGATCGCTCGCCGCCTGCAAGCTGCGGATGCGGCGCCGTGGGCGGATGCTCAAAACCAGCCCGCCGAGCAGTCCGGGGAAAACCGTCAGCGAGAGTCCCCACGCAATCGCCCGCGAAATCAGCTGGTGCAGACGATCGATCAACGCAGCATTGCGCGCCAGCACCAGTTCATAACCATTGCGCAGCCGGATGGCCAGGATTCGTGTGCTCGCAGGAGTTTCACTGCCATTGAAGCGCTCGCGGTAAACACGGCCGTGCCCATCCGGTTCGAGCCCGGCGGGAATCGCATGGATGTTGCCCGCAACCGGCTCGCCCTTTGCGTTGAACAGGCCATAGGCATTGAGGTGCAGAAGATCGAATTCGTAAGTGCTTTCGAGCCGCTCGCGCAGACGGCCGGGATCGATCGAAGCAAAATATTCAGCGCGCTCACCCAGCAGATGCTCGGTTTCTTCGGTGAGGTACTGCGAAGTTTCCCAGTAAATCAACGACAGCAAAACAATCGCCCAGGCGCTGAAAAACACGCCATATATGGCGAGCAAACGTGTGGTTGTGCTGCGCCAGGGATGAGGATTTGCGTGCATCCGGATCGATCGCTGCGTTGTGCGCTAGACCGGGGCTTCGAGCACATAACCCGATCCACGCACAGTGCGGATCAGCGCAGGAAGTCCGGCGGGATCGATCTTTTTTCGCAAGCGGCTCATGTGCACGTTGACCAGATTGGTGCCGGGATCAAAATGAAAATCCCACACGGCTTCAAACAGCATCATTCGAGTGAGCACTTGTCCGGAATTCCGCATCATCACTTCCAGCAATTTGAATTCGGTCGGCTGCAAATCCAGATCAATGCCCCGACGACGGCCAACACGCGAGATCAAATCAAGTTCGAGATCATGCACGCGCAGCAGGGTGATGTTGGGCGCGGCAGTCTGGCGGCGGCGCAGCAGCACTTCGATTCGCGCCGACATTTCATCCGGCGCGAATGGCTTGGTCAGATAATCATCGCCGCCTGCGCGCAGGCCACGCACGCGCTCATCGACATCGCTCAACGCGCTGATCATCAGCACCGGCGTTTGCACGCCAACCTGCCGCATGGTGGTGACAACCGCCAAGCCATCAAGGTCGGGCAACATGCGATCGAGCGTGATCAGGTCGTAAACGGAGCCCACCGCACGCAGCAAACCTTCGCGGGCAGTGCTGACCCAGTCCACCTCGAAGCCGTTCGCGTGCAGCTCGGAGATGATTTCCCGGGCAGTCGCGGCATCGTCTTCAATCGTCAGAATCCTTCGCATTGCTGCCTTTCTTGAATCTGCGAATCAGTGCGCTTAGTGCGTTTGATCTCACTAATGAACATTGCCAGTGTCCGGGAAACATTCTAGCTAACTTACATCTGCCTATTGCCGGCGCGACGGCGCACGGACCGCGGCGATCCTGTCCATCAAACTCGACTTGAGGATCGCTGAGCATCGAGCTCGATCTTCGTTATTCTATTTTTGCATTAAATAAGTTCACTTAATTCCTTCTTATTCTCGACAGATTTAGGCACTGTGCGCGCCAGCCGGGATCGCCGAGGCTGTGAGATCCGGTTCCTTTGCAATCAACTGGGAGAATTACAACTTGAAGACGCTTTTTTGGGGCAGCGCAGTTGCGCTTGCCGTGCTCGGAACTACCAGTGCGGCGACTGCTGATAGTGCGAAAACACTCGGCGGACTGGTGATCGAATCGGATGACCACAACTTCCTGTTTTCTCTGGGCGGCCGCATTCAGTTCGACTACACCGGCATCCTGCCGGACAAGAGCAGCCCATTCGATAGCGGCGCGGCGGAAAACGACAGTGGCTTTTATTTCCGCCGCGTTTTCATCAGTCTTGCCGGAAGAATTTACGGCTGGCGTTACCGTATCGACGAAGATATTTCCAATACTTCAAATCCCGCTGCGGGCTTCAACGATGTTTACGTTTCGCGCGATCTGTGGGATTACGGCACCGTCCGAATCGGACAAACCAAGCCGTGGCGCAGCCTTGATGAACTGACCAGTAACAACGATATCGTTTTGATGAATCGAAACGCCGTCTCGGCAGTCGGACTGCTTGGCGGACGTGATTTCCAGCAAGGGGTGTTTTACCGCTATTTCAAAGACAATGCCCTCGCTTCCAGAGATAGCGCCTGGGCAGGCGCCTCGATCTATTCGTTGAACAAGGCCGGTGCGACAACGGATCAGGGTACCGGCACGCCCACTCAAGGTATCGGCTACAACGCGCGCATTGCCTACGCGCCCATCGTCGCAGCCAGTGAATGGCTGCATGTCGGTGCCAGTTATTCGAGCGACCATGCGGATAACGGCGCCAAGCTGACCGCGGGCAATACCGACTGGTATTCCTACAAAGGTGTCACCCAGAATGTTGCCAGTCTGAGCGGCACGCAACCGGCCACCAGTCCAACACAGGCCAATATCGCTGGCGGCGACAATCCCAGCGCGGCGACCTGGACGGGTGAACTTTCCGGCGTCTATGGTCCGGGCTACTTCCAGGGTGAAATTGGTCAAGCCAAATTGCGTCAACGTACTGCAGCCACATCATCCGGGCCGAATGCTCAAACCGTGGATGCATTCTCGGTGCTGGGCAGTGTTTATCTGACCGGTGAAAGCAAGATTTACAACACCGATATCGCCACGATGAAAGCTCCGACACCACTACATTCCTATGGCGCCTTGGAGTTGGCGGCGCGTTATGACTTCATCAAGAATCACGATTTGCCAGCGGGTAATACCACTGTTTGCAAACCGGCGGTTGGCGTGATTCCAGCGGGAACGACCATCAACAATTGCTCGATCTCGACATTGAGTTTCGGTGTCAATTACTACCTCAATTCGGCTGTGCGCCTGATGCTCGATTACAACCGCGCGCAATTCGATCTTGGATCAGCCGGGAAAGACAAACCGGACTCGATCAACGCGCGCTTCCAGCTAGCGTTTTAGGTTCCAACAGGATCGGCTGACTTTCTTTGAAGCCGGCCGATCCTGGGTTTCCCGCTCAGGCCAGAATGATCCTTAGCATCATTCTGGCTTTTTGTTGGGAGCCATAGTTGCTGCGCTGACGCACAGCGACGAATTCAGCGATCTGCCTTCAGGTTTATCGATTCAAATCATCCTGTCTATTGACATACAGGATCGATATATATGACCTTATACATCGATCAACCATGGGGAAATAAAGCATGAAAAAGCTTTTCAAGGGAGGCGCTTACGCCATTTTTTTGCTGGCCGGCGCGCAGGGAGCTTGGGCTGACACCGTGGATACGCTGAAGGACTTCCTGAAGGAAAGTAGTTTCAGCGGAACCGTCCGCGCTTACGATTTCAATCGAATTTACAGTCACGATACGCAGAGTGCACAACCGAGCCAGGCCGCATTCTCGGTGGGTGGCATGTTCAATTTCCAGACCGCGCCATTCCTGGGCGGCGTGTCGCTCGGCGCATCGTTTTTCACAGCGAATTCGCTCGGCTTGAATGATGACGACGGCGGCTTCGCACATCTGGACGCCACGCTGGCCGGCACTCGCAGTTCGATCAATGCGCTGGGTCAGGCCTATATCCAGTACCAAAATCCGTGGCTGCTGGTGAAGGGCGGCGACCAGCGCATCAACACGCCGTGGTTGATCGATTCCGATTCGCGGCTGTTGCCATCAACCTATCAAGGCTTTTTCGCCGACGCCACACCTCTGGACAATCTGCATTTTTCGGCCCTGCGCATTTTCCGCTGGAAGAGCCGCACCTCGAACGATTACTTCCAGAACAATCTTTATTACGCGCCGACCTACGATGGCGACGATCTCCGAGGCGGCAGCAAAGCCGCACTGGCGACCACCGGCACACAGGGTGCACTGGCATTCGGCACGTCTTACGCCGATTACGGCGTGAAATTCGGGCTCTGGTATTACAACTTCGAGCAGTTCGCCAGCATGGTTTTCAACGACACGACTTACACGCTGAAAACCGGCACTGGCTTTGATCCTTTCATCGGCGATCAATACGTGCGCGAATGGAAGGGTGATTCGCTGCTCAACGGGGCTGCGGTCAATGCGATCAAAGGCGATGGCGTCGACAACGTCACTTACGGATTGAAAGGCGGTCTCAACTCGCCTTATGGCCAGCTGATGTTCAGCTACACCGAAATCTCGAATCATCAAGGCTCTGTCGGAAATGGAGCGCTCATTTCGCCCTACACGATCGGCTACACCACCGATCCGCTGGATACCTCCTCGATGATCCGCGGCGAAGTGGATGAAGGCCCTGGACATGCCTGGAAAGTGCGTTACCAGAAGAAACTGCTCGAAGACAGGATCGTTTTCATCGCCGCGTTTGCCCGCTATTACTCAGACGTCTATGGCAGCAATAACAACGCGTTGATCGACCTGGCCTACTATCCTGGTGGCTTCATCAAAGGCTTCTCGGTGCGTAATCGCGCCGAAGATGCGGTTGTCGATAATGCCGCAGCTGGCGGCGGCCTCAATCCCGGCAAAGCCAGGGTCTTCTTCTACGACAGGGTACAGCTTCAATACGAATTTTGAGGAGCTTTCGCATACACATCACGAGCAGCTATCGATTGATTCCAAGTGAAGCAGATTGTTCAGTTGCTGATCTGATCATTTGATAGCTGCGCGGATGAGATGAAGCCTGCAGCCAGTCATAGGATGACGTTCCGTACCATGACGTTGCATTGCACGGCTGTCACTTTCGAGGTATTCAATGATGCGAGTTGACCGGTACGATAGCTCGTCATTGAAACCTCGAAATCTCATGCGATTGAAATCATGCGCCGCACTTCTGGCCGTTTCGCTATGGCCGTTCACTGCACATGCAGATGCCGCAGCGGATGAAAATTCTGTATTGCGCGCCGAGATTGCGGCGCTAAAAGCACGCAATGAAATACTCGAACAATCGTGTCCTGTCGCTGCAACGCCAGCGATGCCTGCTGCTTTAAGCGCGACATCATCAAGTGCCGCGAAAGAGAGCACGCCTGTGGCCGCGCCCGCAGCAACGGTCACTCACGCGAGAGTTGCGCCAATTACGGCTGAAGTGGCCGCACCTGCAAAACCTTACACCCACACGGGATGCGATCAAGGGCTTTTTTCCGGGCCACCACCCGGGAAATGGCGCGATGCAAAGGCATGGAACACGATCAGTAAAGGCATGACGATGACAGATGTGGAAAACGGCATCGGCGTAGAGCATTACGATGTGCAGAAAAGCGCCAAAATCCAGTGGCAATATGGCCGCTGCGGAAACAGTTGGGAAGGTAGCGTTACTTTCGCCGATGGCTTGGTGGTTTCAGTTTCGCCGCCCGGAAGCGATTGATTTCGACGCATGCGAGGCATGCTTAAAATCGAACCTGCTTCAATTCGATTCGATTTTTTGTAAAGGCGGAATCTTCACCAACTAAAAAGCCAACCCGGTCGCCCGGGCTGGCCTTGTTATAAGTGCTGCTATTGCTTACTGAATCCGCTTACTGGAACGGATAGTAGCGGAAAGAAACCATGCCGATGCTGTCATCCGACTTGCCGCGGTAACCGGCGGCGTCGGTGAACGTGGAAATCTTCACCAGTTCGCCTTGAGCGCCGACGGTTAGGTAACCGATAGGCCCCTTGTAGAACTTCCACCAGAAGCCAGCAGTTGCTTCGCGGACGGTCGAAACCGTTCCGTTGCAAGCGCCTTTTGGAGACGCAGCAAAGTTGACGTTGCAACCAGAGTTGTCGCCGATGCCATAACCATACGTGGTGCCATCGTGCTCATAACCGGCATAGGCATATATATCCAGACGCGGCGTCGGATGACCAATGATGCCAGCTAGCGCCTGTCGGCCTTTCAAGGGAGCCGGTGCGCCGTTGCTGGGCTGGTAAACCGAATCCGCCAGCGTCGACGTGCCATAACGGCCGTTGCCGTGACCGACCAAGCCCGAGACCTGCACATCGAGGAACTTTGGAATCACCGGAACGAAGGCGCCGCCACCAATGCTTTCTGCCGGAACCGTGTTGTTGTCTTCGCTGCTCTTGGTGCCGGGAATTGCCTCGGCGCGATCATGGAAGAAACGGGTCAGGCTATAGATTTCGTAGTGCCCGAAGCCAGGGTCGAAGGCCGCTTTCACGATAACGTCCGGTGCGACATCGGTGCTGTAGTTCACCAGATTGGTGCCGGTGACGGTGGTGGTACTGGTGCAAACCGGCGGCGATGCGGTCGTGCAAGTCGTCGTCGTCGCACCCGTCGAGGAACTGGTGCCGCCGTTGTTGAGTCCGGAACCGCCGGTATTGGTGGCATCAACCCCTGACGGGGCAGTGCCCTTGATCAAATCCTGCGGCTCTTCCAGCGAGATACCCAGTGCCGCAAAGTTGCCGAACGTCTTGACGAAGCGGAACTGCGCCTGACGTTCCCAGTTGAAGCCGACGACGTACTGCGCGTCGATCGTCATCGGAACATCTTCCTTGCGGGGCGTGAGGCCCTGCTTGTACAGCGTTGCCATGCTCCATGTCTGACCCGCCAGGGCGTAGAAACCGTAATCCTTGTTGAGCCAGTCGCCATACACTTCGCGCACGCGCATCGTGTAGCTGTTGCTCTGGTTCGAGTTGGAGGTGACACCGGCACTCAGGAAGTCCATCGCGTAAAAGGCTTCGACTTTGTTCGAGCCATCTTCCGGGCCGGTCATCAAAAACTGCAGACGGCTCTGGCGTGCTGATTCACGGAACTCAGAAGTGTAGAAGTTATTGTTATTGGCGAAAGGAATCGAAGTGAAGCTCGATGCCACGTCGGCCGTTTCATTGCGGCTGCGGAAAATTCCAGCGCCTTCGATAAATCCTCCGATATTGATTTTGACGGGCCCGGCCTGAATGCCAGTATCCGTATCTGCATGCGCAGTCAAACTGCAGCCAGTCCCGACAAAACCAGCCAACATGGTGTATCGAAGCAACTTATTCACTAATGGTCTCCCTGCATAAATTAAAACATCAAAAGGTCGAATCACTCGCCCTAATCCCTTACGTTTTTGCCACTTTCCTTACAAAAAACTCCGGAATCTGGGCAGTTTGCGAAGCTCTGTTCGAGCCGCGGTACGAGAACTTTTTATTCGCGCCGCTATGTTCGCCGGATTTCACAACTTTTATGTGACCAAGCGGTTAAGCTTGTGTGACAGCTCCAGCTTTTAGTCAGACGCAAGCCAATTACGCTTGCGATGCCTGCGACGGCGCGTCGCTCGCAGCCGCCTGCCGATGCACGCGGTGCGGCGGAAAGAAACCGGTGAAGGTGCTGCCGACACCGACTTCACTCTCGATATCGAGCCGTCCCTGATGTCGTTCCAATGCCTGCTTGACGATCGATAATCCCAAGCCGGTGCCGCCGCTGGCCCGCGAACGGCCAACATCGACTCGATAGAAGCGCTCGGTCACTCGCTGCAAATCCTTTTCGCTGATGCCGATGCCGGTATCCGCTACAGAAAAATACGCGCCGTGATCGTCGCTCCACCATCGCACGCGGATGATGCCGCTAGCCGGGGTGTACTGCACCGCGTTCGCCACCAGATTGGTGAAGATGCTTTGCACTTCGCCTTCACGCCCGAACAAGCGCAGATCGGGTTCGATCTCGAACTCGAAGCGATGCTGATTCTTCGATAAATGATCGGCTTCCTCGCGCAGACGCAGCAGCATGCGCGGCACGTCGAGCTGGTCCTGACGCGCATAAATCACATCGGATTCCAGATGCGCCAGCTTCAGTAAATCGCCGATCAGCGCTTCCATCCGCGCGGCCTGATTGCGCATTTCGCTCAAGGGATCGTGCCAGGCATGCAGCACGCCGTGCCCGCGCGATTCCGGCTGCATCATATCCAGATAACCGCGTAGCACCGTCAGCGGCGTACGCATTTCGTGCGAAGCATTGGCGACGAAATCGCGCCGCGCGATTTCCAGCCGGCGCAGGTCGGAAACATCGCGCACGATCAGCAGGCGCTGGCCGTTGCCATAAGGAATCACGCGGAACGAAAGCCGTGTTTCGACATTGAACGGCGAGTTGGCTTCGACTTCATCGTGATAGTCGCCGCTAGTAAAGTACGCCGTAAATGCTGGGCTTCGCACCAGATTGGCAATGCGCAAGCCCAGATCCTGTGGCAAGCGTAAACCCAATAGTGCCTGCGCTGCGGGATTGAACCAGACGATTTCCCCACTCTGGCCCAGCACCACTGCACCATCCGGCAAGGCTTCGGTCGAGGCCTGGAATTCGGCGAGGATTGCAGCCAGCTTTTTCTTGCGGCGGCGATTGCGTTTTTGCAGATCGAGCAGGCCATCGTAAACCTCGCCCCAGATGCCGCCGGGCAAGGGCAGCACGCGCTGCTTGGGCGATTGCAGCCATTCGCGCAGGATGGCGAGATGGCGCAGATTGGAGATCAGCAGCAAGGCCAGTGCGACGACCGTGCCGATCAGGGCATGCCCCAGCCAGCTTGCCGCTAAAGTTGCGAGCGCGATCCAGAACGACGCCATCAACACCAGCCGCAGCAAGGTGCGGCGCGAATAAGGTTCGACCGCGATACTCATCGCCCGCTTGGTTAAATCTTTTCTGAGAAACGGTAGCCGGTGCCGCGAACCGTTTGAATCATGTCGGCGACACCGTGCGGTTCGAGCGCTTTGCGCAGTCGCCGGATGTGAACATCGACGGTGCGCTCCTCGACATAAACATTGTGGCCCCAGACGCGATCCAGCACTTGTTCGCGCGTGTAAACACGATCCGGATGTGTGATGAAGAAATACAGCAGGCGATATTCCGTCGGACCAAGATGAACCGGCTCGCCTTTCACCGTCACCCGCTGACTCGCCGCATCCACTTCGAGCCCGGCGATGACGACGCGCTCTTCCTCGCCGCCCGGCACCGTGCGCCGCAGCACCGCATTGATGCGCGCGATCAGTTCGGGGAACGAAAACGGTTTACTCAGGTAATCGTCGCAGCCGACATTCAGGCCGCGCACCGCGTCTTCCTCTTCGGCGCGCGCGGTCAGCATGATGATGGGGATGTCTTTGGTGGTGGCATTGCTGCGCAGTTCGCGGGCGAACTCGATGCCGGAAACGCCGGGCATCATCCAGTCGAGCAGGATCAAATCCGGCCGCGAGTCTGCCATTTGCAGACGCGCGTTCGGCACATCCGGCGCCAGACCGACGCGAAACTCGGCACGTTCGAGTGCGAAACGCAACATGTCGCGGATCGGCGCTTCGTCTTCCACCACCAGCAGATTTTTATCGCCCATACCCGCTAAATCCTGTGCATTTAGTGCCGGATGACGGCTTGGTGGCAAAATAATGACTGCATGTGACAGCTTGTTTACAGCCGCAACAATTCCTTCGTTCTCTGCAACCTGCGCTCGCGCTTACAGTCGCCGCAGCACCACGCTGCCGGCAGAATAACCCGCGCCGAACGCAGACAGCACGCCGATATCGCCGGCGGCCAGATCGCGGTGATATTTGTGGAA
>CAJCJH010000050.1 GCA_903970615.1 Rhodospirillales bacterium | reverse complement strand
CACCGATTTCCACCAGCAGTACGGCTCCAGCGAATACGGCGACCAGGGCAAGAAGCGTCTGGTGTGGAAAGACTTCAAGGGTGATCTGAAGATTACCGAGGAGACGTTTGCGGGGAAGTGAGGCGGGGCGGCGATGATGGTTGTGTGCGGGGTCGGACTTGGCCGGTAAACCGCGGATAAATCTTCATGGCCGGCGATTCAACTTGCCGGCACGTTAAAGGTTTCTACAATGTCTGGGAGTTGTAAATCCCGCCGCTTGAACGATGCGCGGCCGACCTCCGGACATGGACGATGCTTACCACCTTGAACGACTTCGCCGTGCCTTTGACGCGCCTTGGGCTGGCGACACTGATGGGCGCCGTCATCGGCATCAACCGCGATTTGCATGGTCAACCACTTGGCCTGCGAACTTTAGGGCTGGTCGGTCTCGGTGCCGCGACGATGGCCTTGCTAATCGGCACCTACGCGGGCGATCGCGGACAACCGCCGGTTGACGCCGCCAGCCGTGTGGTTCAAGGCATTCTGACCGGCATCGGCTTTCTCGGTGCCGGCGTTATCCTGCGCTCTGCCGACGGCCGGGAAGTGCACGGTTTGACCACCGCGGCAACGATCTGGGTCACCGCAGGAATCGGCGTTGCCTGCGGCCTGGGTGTTTGGGGCGTCGCCATCGCCACGAGCGCAATGACGCTGATTGTTCTAGTGATCGGTGGCCCGATCGAAAAACTGATTCACAGCAGAGCCCGGAAGATACCGCCGCCGCCTTGAGTTAAGGCTTGTGCGCTATCCGAAAATCCCGGGTGAGTTACGGCCCAGTCCATTTGCAAAATCGCTGACATGAGATAATTCATGCAGAGCGATCTGTGTGGCAGGTGAGGATACGCTCGGTAAGCCCTGCGCCTTACCAATCAAGCAGCACGGCACGAAACTCGGATTGGTGTGCAATTTGCTACTCCAGAGTCGGCAACTGAACCTCCGCGTTATCAACGATGAAGAAAATGCCAACCAATTTTATTGGGTTAAATCAAGTCAACGCCTACATTTGGCGTCTCTCGGGCGTCTCTGCGGTGGCCCGACGCCAAAATCCAAAAATATTGAATCGGCAACATTGAATCTTGTTTTAAGGCAATGACTCTAACGGTCCGTAATCTCAAGTTTTTTATTTCGCTAAAGTACACACGGATATCATGGTCGGATCGTGCTCAAAAATCTGTTAGCCGAAAATGCTATCGGCGGGAATGCATCTGCTTTCGAGCCAGGGTCTTGGCCGCCACGAGCTGAAACAATCGATAGAAGAGTCGCATTTGTCAAAAGGTTGATCGACCTTTTTGGCTCGGCTTTACTGATCGTTTTAAGCAGTCCCATTCTGCTTGTGGTCGCTGCCGCAATAAAGCTGGATGCCTCTGGCCCGGTGTTTTTTGTGCAGAAACGTGTCGGCCGCGGCGGGCGGATATTCGGCTGCTATAAATTTCGCACGATGGTTCCGGATGCCGAGTCAATCTTGGCCAAGGTGCTGGAGGACAACGCCGATCTCAGCGAGGAATGGGGAAAGAATCAGAAATTAAAAAATGACCCGAGAATTACGCGGCTCGGCAGTTTTTTACGAAGCACCAGCCTTGATGAACTACCCCAGCTATTTAACGTGGCCATGGGGCAGATGAGCCTGGTCGGCCCACGTCCCGCCTTACCAGAACAACTATTCGCCTACGGGCGTGGCGCCAGATGGTACTTCGCCGTGAGGCCAGGTTTAACCGGTTTGTGGCAGGTCAAAGCGCGTGGAAACTCTCACTTTGGTCTGCGGGTCGCCCTCGATTGCTACTATGTACGTCAACTCAGCATCATGACGGATTTTGGAATTTTGATTCAAACGATTTCAGTCGTTCTTTCACGACGTGGCGCTTCCTGAAAAGTAAGCAGAACGCCGAATATCAGGCTCTTATCTTGCAGATTTGGCCTGCTTCAAGGCAGCCAGAAAGGCTGGAGCAGCATGCCACATCGAAGTGGCTACCTACCGCCGCGCCGGTCTTGTAGTATTGGGTCGCTTGGATTGGGCGAAGATGGTTTCAGTCGGCTCAACCTTCCAAAATCCGATGTCCCTTTTCCCGCAATTGAACTCAACACCGCTAATTCTTCTGCAGCTCAGCAAACAAGAACTTTCGGCACAATGAAATTACTGGTCACCGGTGGTGCTGGCTTTATCGGCTCGGCTTTAATCAGATACATTCTGAAGAGTACGACCCACAAAATTGTTAACGTCGATTGCCTGACATACGCTGCCAGCCTCGATGGCCTAGCCGAGTTCGAGGATGACGCTCGCTACAGTTTCGAGCGGGTGGACATTCGTGACGCAGCAGCGCTCTCGAAAGTGTTTGCCAGGCACGCCCCGGATGGCGTGTTGCATCTTGCTGCCGAGTCGCATGTCGATCGTTCGATCGATGGCCCGGATGATTTCATTCAGACGAATATCGTCGGCACCTTTCGTCTGCTGGAGGAGTCTCTGCGCTATTTCCGCGAGTTGTCCGGCGATCGGCAGGCTGCGTTTCGTTTCCACCATATTTCCACCGATGAGGTGTACGGCAGCCTCGGCGATACGGGCTTTTTCACCGAGACCACGCGCTACGCGCCGAACTCTCCATATTCGGCCAGCAAGGCGGCGTCGGATCATCTGGTGCGGGCCTGGCATCACACCTACAAGCTGCCGGTCGTCATCACCAATTGTTCCAATAATTACGGGCCTTACCAGTTTCCGGAGAAGTTGATTCCGGTCATCCTGTTGAACGCATTGGCCGGCCGGCCGCTTCCGGTTTACGGAACCGGTAGCAATATCCGCGATTGGCTGTATGTCGACGATCATGCACGTGCGCTGATGACAGTGTTCGAGCGCGGCGCTCTTGGCGAGCAGTACAACATCGGCGGGCATAACGAGAAGCGCAATATCGATCTGGTCCACGCAATCTGTAGCTTGCTAGACGAGTTGCAGCCGGACTCGACGGGGCTGCCCTATGCGCGGCTGATCACGTTTGTCGAGGACCGCAAAGGTCATGATCTGCGTTATGCCATCGACGCCTCGAAGATCGAGCACGAATTGGGCTGGCGTCCTGCCGAAACTTTTGAAACCGGCATTCGCAAAACGGTGGAGTGGTATCTGAACAATCTCGACTGGTGCCGCAGCTTGCAGAAGACCTATGGCGGCGAACGTCTCGGCTTGAAGGCCGCGCGCGCATGAAGGGCATCATTCTCGCGGGCGGCAGCGGCACGCGGCTGTATCCATCCACCCAGGCGGTCTCGAAGCAGCTGTTGCCGGTGTACGACAAACCGATGGTGTACTACCCGCTATGCACCTTGATGCTGGCGGGCATCCGCGACATTCTGATCATCTCCACGCCGATGGATACGCCGCGCTTCGAGCAATTGCTCGGCGACGGCTCACAGTGGGGTTTGAACCTCAAGTACGCGGTTCAGCCGAGTCCCGATGGCCTGGCGCAGGCCTTTCTGATCGGCGAAGAATTTATCGCGGGCGAAGCCTGCGCGCTGGTGCTCGGCGATAACATTTTCTACGGCCAAAGTCTGGCGCAGCTGCTGCAACGCGCGGCGTCGCAGAAAACTGGCGCCACGGTGTTTGCCTATCGCGTACACGATCCGGAGCGCTACGGCGTGGTTGAATTCGATGGCCAGGGCAAGGTGCTGTCGATTGAAGAAAAGCCGGCCCAGCCGAAGTCGCACTACGCCGTCACCGGTTTATATTTCTACGACGCCCAAGTGGTCGAGATGGCCAAGCGCGTCAAGCCTTCGGCGCGCGGCGAGTTGGAGATCACCGACCTCAATCGGCTTTATCTGGAACAGGGCGCGCTGGTGGTGGAACCGATGGGTCGCGGCATGGCTTGGCTCGATACCGGCACGCACGACTCTTTGCTGGAGGCTGCGCTGTTCATCCAGACGCTGGAAAAACGCCAGGGCGTGAAGATCGCCGCGCCCGAGGAAATCGCATATCGCAGCGGTTTCATTTCGGCGGAGCAACTGCGCGTGCTGGCCAAGCCGCTGATCAAGAGCGGTTACGGCGCCTACCTGATGAATGTATTGCAAGAGTCCTGATTCAACAAAATTACTTTTTTGGATGACCATGAAAAAACTGGCGACCGATATTCCCGAGGTGCTGATTCTCGAACCGAAAGTTTTCGGCGACGAGCGCGGCTTCTTCATGGAAACCTTCAACGCGCAAACCTTTGCCGAACTGGTGGGAACGACAAAACCGTTTGTGCAGGACAACCACTCGCAATCGTGTCGCGGAGTGCTGCGCGGGCTGCACTATCAGATCGGCGCTCGTGCTCAAGACAAACTCGTCCGCGTGCTGGACGGCGAAATATTCGATGTGGCCGTGGATATTCGCAGCGGATCGCCGACGTTGGGCAAATGGGTCGGGGTTCATCTGAGCAGTCAAAACAAGCGGCAGCTCTGGGTGCCGGCCGGATTCGCTCACGGCTTTCTGGTGTTATCGGAAACGGCCGATGTCGCCTATAAAGTCACGGACTATTACGATCCCAAAGGAGAGCGTTCGCTGCGCTGGGACGATTCGCAGGTCGGGATCCAATGGCCTTACGAAGCTCAGCCGCTGATTTCGGCCAAGGACCAGCTCGGCAAGGCTTGGCAAGACGCGGACAAGATGTGATGTCTGCCGAGACGATTAAAGTGCTCGTCACTGGCGCGAGCGGGCAGCTTGGCCGGGCGCTTTTCGATACGCTTCCGCCGGGTGTCGAATGGCTGAAGCCCGAGCGTCGGCTCGACATTACCGATCGCGCCGCAGTCATGAGAGTAGTCGCCGACCTGAAGCCTGCGCTCATCATCAACGCCGCCGCCTACACGGCTGTGGACAAGGCTGAGACGGATGCGGCTGGCGCTTATCTGGTGAACCAGACCGGCGCCTTGAACATGGCGATCGCTACCCAGGAAACTGGCGCACGCATGGCCCATATTTCAACAGACTTCATATTCAATGGCCGCAGCAGCGTGCCCTATCAAACCGACGACGCACCCGATCCATTAAGCGTTTACGGCGATTCCAAGCTGAAAGGCGAGCAGGCGGTGCGATCCGTGCTGGGTGAACAAGCGCTCATCGTGCGCACCGCCTGGGTACATTATCCGGCCGGTAATAATTTCGTCCGAACCATGACGCGCATCATGCGCGTGCGCGAGGAAGTACGAGTCGTTGCTGACCAGATCGGTAGCCCAACGGATGCCGGCGGTCTCGCCAAAGCGTTATGGGCGCTCACCGTCCAAGGCGCCACAGGCAGCTATCACTGGACCGATGCCGGCGTTGCCAGCTGGTATGACTTCGCACAGGCGATACGTGAGTTGGGTGCCAAAGCCCGCCCGCAGGATCGATGGGCTCGCGTCACGCCGATTCGCTCCGAAGACTATCCAACGCCTGCCAAGCGGCCGCATTACAGTGTTCTTGACAAAAGCAAAGCCTGGAACCTGATCGGCGCGGGTTCGCACTGGCGTGAAAGCATCGAACTAAGAATCGAGGACTATCTCGATCCCGCCAGCGGATAAGTCAGTAATGAAGCGGTAGATTGCGGTGGATCGATTTTAGAAAAGCCGTCAGCATTCAACCGGATCAATCGCAAGTCTTAAGCAGCCACAGCCGGCTGTTGTCTCGCCGGTTCCTGCAAATTGGCAATCGTAATTTCACGTGCTGCGGCCAGCAAGGCAAGGCGCGCGACTACGCCGTAGGCGTAAAACCGGTTGGGGCGCGCATCCGGTGCCTGTGTGCAATCCGGGTGCGAACAGGGCTCGGCAAATGCGAGCGGTTGAAAAGTTGAACCCGGCGCATTCAGATTTTCCGTGTTCGAGCGGCCGCCATGCACGCGATAAAAACCGCCGACGACATTGCGGTCGATCATGTACACCACCGGTTCGGCGGTGGCCTGCTCTGCGCCCCAGCGTTCAAACGTGTAAACGCCTTCCTGGATGATGGCGCCAGTAACTTCGCGGCCCTCTTTTGCAGAGGCCATTTTCTTGCGGCCATCCCGATTCAGGTTGCGGATATCGTCCGGATGTTTCACCGTCATCACGCCCATGCCGTAGGTGCCGGCGTCGGCTTTGACGATCACGAACGGCTCGTCCTTGACGCCATATTCCCGGTACTTGACTGCGATTTCTTCGAGCAGCATTTCGACATTGCTGGCGAGGCATTCCTCGCCCTCGCGGGTCTTGAAATTCACCTGGCCGCAATTGCGGAATAGCGGCTCGACCCACCACGGATCGATGCCGAGCAGGCTGCCGAATTCGGCGGCGACATCGTGATAAATGCCGAAGTGCTGCGTCTTCAGGCGGTTGCTCCAGCCCACCCCGAGCGGCGGCGAAACCGGCTGTTTGAGATTTTCCAGAATCGGCGGGCGACCGCCGGAAAGATCGTTATTCAGAATCACGATGCAGGGCTTGAAACCATCGAGCCGGATCGAATCGCCTTCGCGGATCATCGGTTCCAGTACGACTTCGCGGCCCGAGGGCAGCGCAATTTTCTCCGGCGCATGCAGGTCTGGCCGCAGCGAACCGAGCCTGGTTTTGTAGCCGGCTTTCTGGATCAGGCTTTGCAGCACCGCGACGTTTTCCAGATAAAACAAATTTCGTGTGTGATTTTCCGGCACCAGCAGAATGTCGCAGGCATCCGGCTTGATGCGTTCGAGCGCAGTCTGGATCGCGCGCACGCAGAGTGTTTCAAATGCCGGGTTCAGATTGTTGAAGCCGGCCGGGAACAGATTGGTATCCACCGGCGCCAGTTTGAAGCCGGCATTGCGCAAATCCACCGACCCATAAAACGGCGGTGCGGTTTGCTGGAATTGGCGTCGAAACCAGGTTTCGATATCGGTGGCGCGTTCCAGCAGCAGGCTTTCAAAACGCAGCAGGGGTGCGGTCTGCGCGGTGGTGAGATTGGGCACGGCGTCGTTCATCGTTTCGCCTGGTGTTTTTTCAGGAATGAAAGGTTAACCGATCGCGCCACGCCGGGAGTTTCCGCGGTGTTTCGGCCAGCGCTTCCGATAGCGTGCTTTGCCGAATGTGCAGTGTGGTACGAATGTGTTAAAAAGACCCATCAAATCTTCGGTGTATCGACCACGGGTGATCACGGGCGCTGGAGTCGATATGCGCGGGCCAAGGCGGCCTTGGGTTGTTCAGGGGCAGTGGGTGAAAAGGGGAAATCGGTGACGATAGCAGAAGACGGTAACTGGCCAGGCGCCAAAGTCATGGTCATCGACGACAGTCAGACCATACGCAAAACGGCGGAAACGCTGTTGACCAAGGAAGGCTATACCGTGATCACCGCCGGCGATGGCTTTGAAGCCTTGTCGAAAGTGGCCGATCATCGGCCGGATGTGATTTTCATCGACATCATGATGCCGCGGCTGGATGGCTATCAGGCCTGCGCGTTGATCAAGGCCAATCCGCAATACAGCGGCACGCCGGTGATTATGTTGTCGTCCAAGGACGGCCTGTTCGATCGCGCTCGCGGCCGCATTGTCGGCAGCGACGAATATCTGACCAAGCCGTTCACCAAGGATGAATTGCTCGGCGCAGTGCGCACTCACCTAGCCCGTAAAGCGGGCTGATCGCTTTCACCATAATGACTGCGGAACAACAGTCGAATGTCGGCCCGATGAGCGCGCAGATCAGCGCCGAGCCGGCGAGCGCCGCTCCCGATACTGCTGCCATGCTGCAGCCGTTCGATCTGCTGCTCGCGCTCGAAGGCCAGCTGCGGATCGCACGGCAGGAACAGGCGATCGGCGATGCGCAAGCCTGGAATGGCCTGGTTTTCCGCCTGCGCAGACGCTGGCTGGTTACCCCGCGGCAGGATGTGCGTGAAGTCATCGCGCCGCCGAAATTGACCCGCGTGCCGGGCGCCAAACGCTGGCTGCTGGGCGTTGCAAATCTGCACGGCAATCTGCTGCCGATCATCGACCTCGGGCTGTGGCTGGATCAACCCGCAGTCGCCACCGGGCGCGATCAGCGCGTGCTGGTGCTAGATTCGGAACGCATCGCGGCTGGTTTTCTGGTTGATGAAATCGGCGGCCATCGGCAATTCGGCCCGAACGATCAACGTCCCGAACTGGTGCAGGATTGCGGCACGATGGTGCCTTATCTACTCGGCGCATTCAGCCGCGAAGGCCGCAGCTGGCCGGCGTTGTCGCTGCACAAGCTGACCCAGGCGCCGGCGTTCATCGCCGCCGGCATGTGAGATCGTGATGTCGGGTCCGCGTCGACGCAGCGCGTTTGAAATCGCCAACGGCCTGCATTGGGTTCGTGGCGAAATCGAAACCAGTCTCGCCCGCGCGCGGCGCTCAATCGAACAGCATCTCGAAGGCTTCGACGAAGGCACGCACGACACCAGCGAAATTCCGCCGCTGGAAGCCGCCGCCAACGAATTGCGCATGGTGCGCGGCAGCCTGGCGATGATCGAATGTCTCGGCGCCGGCCTGCTCGCACAAGAAATGGTAGCACTGCTGGACGCGCTGACCGGCGGACTTACAGGTCATTCGGATGAAGCTTATGCGGCCTTGTCCGGCGCCACCTTGCAGCTATCGGATTACGTCGACCTGCTGGCGCATGGCGCGCCGGATCGCGTGCTGGTGTTGCACCCGATGCTGAACGAGTTACGCCTGGCCTGGGATCAGCCGCCATACGGCGAAGCCGAACTGTTCGCGCAACAGCTGAATGTGCCCGAGGCGGTGGCCGTTGCCGACGGCGGCAGCAAGGCCGCGCAAGCGCTGGCGAAGCGCGAACTAGTGCATTTCCAGGCTGCATTCCTGCTCTGGTTCCGCGGTCAGCAGATGGAAGCCGCGCTCGAACGCATGGGCAAGCTGGCGGAATCGGTTGCGGTGAACGTGAAGGCAGTCGCGCTGCGCGAATTCTGGTCGAACTGCGCGGCACTCACCGAATGCCTGCGGCTGCAGGCACAGGAATCGCTCGATCTGAAACGCCTGTTCGGACGCGCCGTCAGCCAGCTCAAATTACTGGCGGAAAGCGGCGAGAACGCCGCACTGGAACAGCTCGGCGACGCGCGCCAGCTGATGTTGTTCCATATCGCGCGCACGCCCAATCCAGGTCCGCATGCGAGTGCGCTGATCGCCGGCCTGCACCTCGACATCCTGCTGCCTTCGCGCGCGGAAACCGAAGATTTGCGGCGCCGTCTGCGCAGCCCGAACACGACCATCCTGAATCGTCTCTGCGTCGAAATCCGGCGCGATTTCGCAGAGCTCAAGGATGCTATCGATCTGGCCATGCGCACGCAGGGCCGCAGTGGCGCCGATGTCGAGGTCACCCGCGAAAACCTGCGGCGGATGGCGCAGATCGTCGGCACGCTTGGCCTGCCGTCGGCGCGTCAGGCGCTGCTCAATCAAGCTGCCGCCGTCGCCGATCTGCCGCCAGGCGCGCCGCAGTGGGTCAACGCCGCCATCGCCATTCTGCGGGTCGAATTCAGTCTCGAAGAAGCGCTGTTCCGCAGCCTCGGCCGCAGCGGTGAAAACCTCGCGCGCGAGTTCGTCGAAATCGAAACCCAGACTCCGCACGGGCAAGACCTGCGCGAAGCCGTGGTGGCGCTGATCGGCGAATGCCTGGTCGAATTGTCGCAGGTGAAAACGGCGGTCGACGCTTACCAGAAACGCGGCGAGCCGGTTGCGATCGTCCCGGTGCCGCAGCGGCTGCGCGATATTGTCGCCGCGATGAAAATCCTCGCCGAGCTGAAGGCCGGAATCATCATCGCGGCACTGCACAGCTACATCGTCGAAGGCGGCTTGGCTGCGGCCAAGAACGAACCGGTCAAGTTCGAGCGCTTTGCCGATGCGGTGTGTTCGATCGAAGTATTTTTTGAAGCCGTGCGTGATGGTTTGCCGAGCCCCGAAGCGGTGCTCGACGAAGCCGCGACTTACGTGCGGCGCTTGCGCGCCACTGAAGGTGCCGCCGTCGCACCGGTTTCGATCGAGCTGGATTTCCGTCCGGTTTACGATTTGCCGCCGACGGAAGAACCGGCCGCAGTGGAACTCGCCGCCGCACAGCCTGCACCGGTTTCGGCGCCTGTCGGCGAGGGCATCGATCCGGAAATCCGCGAAATCTTCATCGAGGAAGCCGCTGAAGTCCTCAAAGATTTGCAGCGCCGCCTGCCGCAATTGCGGCGCGAACCGAACAATCAGGACTGGCTGGCTGAAGTGCGCCGCGCGTTCCATACGCTCAAGGGCAGCGGCCGCATGGCCGGCGCTTTGCGTATCGGCGAGTTCGGCTGGGCGCTGGAGGATTTATCCAATCGCTGCCGCGATGGCGCGCTGGTAGTGTCGCCCGCGGTGCTCGATTTGTTTGACGATGCCGCCCGGCTGCTGCCCAAGCTGATCGAGAATTTCCGCGCCGGCGCCGATGGCGCAGCCGGAGTCGGCGATGTCGATGCCAGCGCGGTGATCGATCGTGCGACGGCGCTGATCGTCGGTGGCGATGCGCGTGGCCTGCTCGAAATATTCCGCGACGATGCCCGCGAACGCATGCTGTTCGTGCAGCGCTGGATCGATGCGCAGCCAGCGTTCACCGAGAGCGTTTCCGTCGAGCCGGAAGTCACTCGGGCGTTCCACACGCTGAAGGGCAGCGCCGGTGCGGTGCAGCTGCATGGCGTGCATGAACTCGCCTCCGCGCTGGAAAAATATCTGAGCGACGTCAGCGAAAGCGGTTATGCCTTGCCGGCCGCGGCGCTCGCATTGCTGGCCGATGCCTTGCGCGCGATCCAGCAGCGCATCGGCAGCACCGATGCTGCCGAAATCGATGAAGCTGCGCTTGCCGGCTGGCGCGAGCGCATTCACGCGCTGTTACCGCCGGAAACGGATCAAGCGGCATCGGCGATCGACGATGCCTTCTGCATGTCGATGCTCGACGCGCTACAGGCGCTGGAAATACAGATCAGCGATTGGCAGCAAACCCGTGCCGGTGCTGCGTCGCTGCCAGTGCGCGAGGGTTTCGCAAACTTAGCCGATCGCGCCGAAACGGCGGGCGCCAAAGCCCTTGCCGCGATCACGCAGGCGATCACCGCGCGTCTCAACCCGCGTGCTGAAAATGCGATTCCGGATACCGCGTTTTTCCCCACGCTACGGGGATTGTGCGAAGCGCTGTATCAACAGCTCGATGCCTATCACGAAGGCACGACTGCGCCGGATCTCGATCACTGTCTGACTCAGGCGCAATCGCTGGCGTTTGCTGCGCCAACGCCGGCCGTTGAGCCGGAAATAGCACCAAAACCGGAATTGGGTTATGTCAGCGAGTCCGCGGCGGAGCTCGTACCCGTAGCTGCGCCTGTCGCGGCAGCAGCGCCGATGCTGGAATCGATTCCAGAGTCAGCGCCAGATTTTGCACCTGAGCTCGCGGCAGAAACGACGCACGAACTCGCGCGGGAAATCGCGCCGGAAATCGCGCCGGAAATCGCGCATGAACCCGCCATGCTGCCGGTTTCGGAAACGTCGATTCCGGCGCCCGCGCCGCAGCAAACCTTTGCGGATCAACTCGCTCATTTGGCCGCCTTGCTCGCCGGGCTGGATCGTCAGCAAAAACTGTGGGCCGAAGGCGACTCCACCGTCGTCGGCGAACTGCGGCAAGGCTTGCAGCATCTGAGCGGGGTTGCACAGGCAGTCGGATTTGCCGAGCTGGCGGGTCTAGCTCAGCTGCTGGCCCAAGAGTTTGAGCGGATCGATGCGGATTCGGTGGCGCCGCCGCAATCGCGCGTCGCCAAAGGCCTTGAAGATTTGCATCGCGTGCTCGCGCAGCATTCGCGCGGAGAAGCGCCCGATGCTGCTGTGATTGCCGGCGATATCCACGCGACTCCGCTGGCCATGGCAGCGCCTGAATCGTCGCCTGCAGCGCCGGCGTTGGTCGAGCCTGCGCCGCTCGAATTGCTCGAACTTCAGCCGATGCCCGAAGTGGCGCAGGATGCCGCAGAGGTGGTAACGGTTGCCCCAGCGGAAGCGTCGCATGCGCCGGCCGAGGCTGTTGCAGAGCCGTCATCGCAAGCTGAAGTTTCAGTAGCAACTGCGCCGGCCGAGCCGGAAGCCAGTACGCCGGCGCCGGCGATTCAGTCGCCTTCGCTGCCGCCGTTGGTTGAACTGATCGACCTCTCGCTCGATGCCATGTTCGACGATGCCAGCGCGCATCAACCGGCGGAATCCGAAGCACTGCATTTGGCCGGGCCTGCGGGCTTCGATCTTGCCGACTCGACCACGCCGAAATTGCCTGAAAGCCCCTCGCTCGATCTCAGCGCTGAGCTGTTGTCGTCGACCGAAGCGCCGGCTGCGGAAACCAGTGCCGAGTTGCCGGAAACTATGCCGAGCGCAGTGGAAACTACAAGCCCGGCGACGCTGGATCCTGCCGTCGAGCCGACGGTTTCCAGCGTACCCGAACCGGCGCAGATCCCAATAAAACCTGAAGTCGATCGTGAATTGGTCGATATCTTCGCAGGCGAAGCGGGCGAGTTGCTGGAGCAGCTGGATGCCGGCTTCGACGCCTGGCAGAGTGGTGATGGCGGCGAGCCGCTGCTTGTTGTCCAGCGGGTGTTGCATACGCTGAAAGGCGGCGCGCGCATGTCCGGTTTCGATGCGATGGGCGATGCCGCACACGATCTCGAATCGCAGGTGAACGCGGTTGCGGCCAGCGGCGTGGTCCCGGAAGTTGCGGTGTTTGCACGCCTGCGCGAAACCTTCGACAACCTGCTGCGCATGTACGACCAGATGCGCAGCGGCGATTCCGGCGAGTCTGCCGCGATGCCTGCGGATGCTGCGTCTGCGGCGAGTGCAGCGTCGCTGACGCGCTCGGGCTGGCTGCCGGAAATGTTCTGGCGGCCACAGGAAGAATCCAGCACGGTAGTCGCCGCGCGGCGCGAAACCGCGCGTGTGCCGGTGGAAACACTCGACGCCATGCTCAACCAGGCCAGCGAGATTTCGATCTATCGCTCGCGGGTTGAAGACCGCAACGCCAACGTGCGCGCGCAGCTGGTGGAAATGTCGCAGACCATTACGCGCCTGCGCGATCACCTGCGCCAGATGGAATCCGAAACCGAGGCGCAGATTGCCGCGCGCGGCTTCAATCCTGGCGAGGCGATCGGTGTCGCCGTGCCGGATCGTTATGGCGCTGATTTCGATCCGCTGGAAATGGATCGCTTCTCGCGGATGCAGGAGTTGTCGCGCGCGCTGGCGGAATCGGTCAACGACCTCGTCGTGCTGCAAACCGCGATGGACGAGTCGGTGCGCGAAACCGATACGCTGCTGCAGCAGCAGAGCCGCCTCAACACTGAAGTGCAGCACGGCCTTACCAGCACGCTGATGGTGCCGTTTTCGCGGCAGGTTCAGCGGCTGCGGCGCGTGGTACGGCAAACTGCGCAGGAAAACGGCAAGCAGGCCGATATCGAATTCATCGGCGCGGATGCCGAACTCGATCGCAACGTGCTCGAACGCATCACTGCGCCGCTGGAACATCTGCTGCGCAACGCCATCGTGCATGGCATCGAAGACCCGACCCAGCGTGCATTCACCAACAAGCCAATGGTCGGCACCATCAGGATCAGCCTGCAGCGCGAAGGCAGCCAGCTACGGGTAGAAGTGAGCGATGACGGTGCCGGCCTCAATCTGCAGGCGATCCGCAAGCTGGCGATCGAACGCGGCATGCTCGCGCCGAAAGCGCAGGTCTCGGATGGCGACCTCGCGCGATTCATTTTCAAACCGGGCTTCTCGACCGCCAAGGAACTGACGCAGGATGCCGGCCGCGGCATCGGCATGGAAGTCGTCGCCTCCGAAGTGAAGCAGCTTGGCGGCACGCTGGAATTGCGCTCGGAAGCCGGCGCAGGCACTAGTTTCCTGCTGAATCTGCCATTGACGCTGGCGGTTTCGCAGGCGCTGATGATCGGCGTCGGCGAAGAAGTGTATGCGCTGCCGATGGCCAGCGTCGAAGGCATCGCACGCATTCCGCGCGCCGATCTCGACGACTTGCTGGCGGACGACGGCCCGTTGTTCGCTTACGCTGGCCGCGGTTATCGCGTGCGCATGATGTCCGACTATCTCGAACTGCCGCGTTCGCAGGACGCCGAGGCGCGCAGCTTCATCACCATCCTGGTTCGGCTCGGCGACAATCTCGGCGGCGGCGAGCGCCGCATCGCGCTGTTGATCGATCAACTGATCGGCAACCGCGACATCGTCACCAAACCGCTCGGCGCGCAGCTCGGCAGCGTGCCTGGCGTGTCTGGCGCGACCGTGCTGGCCGACGGCCGCGTCGTGCTGATCCTCGACCTCGCCGCACTGATCGCCGAACACGCGCGCCGCACGCTGCTGCTGGATGCCGCCGCCAGCACCGCGCCAGCGCGCTCGGCCGAGGCGCTTGATCTGATCATGGTGGTGGACGATTCCGTCACCATGCGCCGCGTTGCCGAACGCCTGCTGCAACGTAATGGCTATCGCGTCATCACCGCACGCGACGGCCTCGATGCCATCGCACAGCTGCAAACCGAAACGCCGGCGATGCTGCTGCTCGATATTGAAATGCCGCGCGCGGATGGCTTTGAGGTCGCCGCATTCGTGCGCGCCAATCCGCGGCTCGCCGATTTGCCGATCATCATGATTACCTCGCGTTCCGGCGAAAAACACCGAGAGCGCGCACGCCAGCTGGGCGTCAACAGTTACCTCACAAAACCCTACCAGGAAGACAATCTTCTGGCCGAAGTGAAATCGCTGCGCCGCGAGCCAACCGCATGATCGACAAGGCTGCAACCGAAGAAATTCATGCCGTGCTGCTGAGCCTGCACAAGGACACGCTGCTGTTGCCGAAACTGGCGATCGTCGAAGTCGCCTCGCGCGAAGGCCTGCAAACACGGCCATCTGCGCCAGCCTGGTTCGCCGGCATGCTCGACTGGCAAGGCAGCCAGCTGCCTGTGATTCGCTTTGAAGGTCTTGGCGACAGGCCGCTGGAAGAAGTCGGCAAGCGCGCGCTGGTCGCAGTGCTGAACGGCGTCGGCGCCGGCTTGCCCGGCGGCAAATTCGGCCTGCTCTGCGAAGGCCATCCGCATCTCATTAAGCTGAATCGCAGCGCGCTTGCGCCATTGCCGAAGCGCGCCGAAGATCGCCCCGAATTCGTCGTCGCCCGCGTCAGCGTCTCCGGCAACGACGCCGCCATTCCCAACCTGCAACACATCGAGCAAGAACTGGCGCGGGTGCTGGAGAGTATTACGGTTTAGTAAGTCAATACCGCTACTAAAGTATCAGGAGTGTTCTACAAGTAGCTAAAAACAGGGTGCTTGAGTTTTGCGTTGCGACTTCACTCACAGGTCCGAGCTAATCCTATTCAATCCGGCAACGCCTTTCCGGGATTCAAAATCCCTTTCGGATCGAACACGTGCTTGATCGCGCGCATCAGCTTCAAGGTGGTTTGCGGAATTTCCCAGGCGACGTAATCACGCTTGTCGATGCCGACGCCGTGCTCACCGGAAATCGTACCTTCGAGTTGCAGCACCAGCCGGAACACATCCTCAAGACAGCCAGTAATTGCTGACATCTGCGCCGGATCGTCCGGATTCGCCAGCAGGTTCACATGCAGGTTGCCGTTGCCGGCGTGACCGAAAGTGACGATGCGAATGCCGTGCTGTTTCGACAGCGCGGCGACGCCTTCCACCAGTTCCGGCAGGCGCGTTACGGGTACTGCGACATCCTCGTTCACCTTCTTCGGCGCGAGCGTTCGCAAGGCCGGCGAAAGCGCTTTGCGTGCGGCCCATAAATCTTCCGCTTCGGCTTCGCTGGCGGCGGCGCACAGTTCGATCAAGCCCGCGCCTAGTGCGGCTGCGCTGACCGCGCGAACCGCGGAATCGATCGTATCGTTAGTGCCATCGACTTCGATCAGCAGCAAGCTGCCGGTGTCGGCGGACAAGCCGCAATCGCGGTACGACTGCGCCAGTTGCACGGCCTGCGCATCGAGAAATTCGAGACTGCTGGGAATCGCGGCTTGCGACATCAGCCGCGCGACGGCAGCGGCAGCTGCGGCAACATCGCGGTACGCGGCGCGCAGCATGCGGCGTGTTTGCGGCAGCGGCAGCAGCTTCAAAGTGGCGCGAGTGATCAGAGCAAGCGTGCCTTCGCTGCCGACGATCAGGCGCGTGATATCGTAGCCGACCACGCCCTTGGTGGTGGTGCAGCCGGCCTGGATTTCGCGGCCGTCGCCGGTGATCGCGTGCAGGCCGAGGATGTTGTCGCGCACGGTGCCGTATTTCACCGCGCGCGGACCGCCGGCGTTGCAGGCAAGATTGCCGCCGACGCTGGAATAGCCGGCGCTACTCGGGTCCGGCGCCCAGAACAATCCATGTGGACGCGCGGCGGCCTGCACCTCCGAATTCAGCACGCCGGCTTCGCATTCGATCAGCCGATCGCCCGGTGAAATGCGCAGGATGCGATTCATCTGTTCCATCGACAACACCAAGCCGCCCGCGATCGGCACCGCAGCACCCGTGGTGTTGGTGCCGCGGCCGCGCGCGACCAGCGGAATACCGTGCGCATGACACACGCCGACGATGGCTTTGACTTCCGCAGGCGTCTGCGCCAGCGCCACTGCCTGCGGCATCGCCATGCGCCGGCTGTTGTCGTAGCCGTAAGCCAGCAACTCGGATGGATCGAGCAGCAAGCGCGCAGCCGGCAGAATCTGCGCGAGATCGCGCAAGGCGCTGGCGCCAAGCGGCGGCGGTGAATCTGGCATGGCGGGCGGTGTCAAGTTGGATCAACCACCGGGTGCATTTTTGATTTCAAGCCGACGCCGGCAAGCCGCCTAGCGCGCGTTCGCTCAGACTTTCCAGCCACGTCTGATGCCAGCGGAACATGCGCTTGGGGAACAGCAGCGCGCCGCCGCGAGCGATAAAACCATGCTGGGTTTCTTCGGTGAGGACGAGGCAGCCGCCGTCGCTGGTCGGCGTTAAAAGCCAGGCGTGATAGGCATCCACACCGAATGCCTTCGCATCCCAGGCCAGCCGTTCGCCGCTGACGAATTCCTTTACTTCCGATTGCAGGCGAATGCCGAATGTCGTCCAGACGAATCGTGAGCCCGGTGCCAGCGCGCTCGGGTTGCCGTTGACGATGCGCAGATGATGCGAATTGGCATACCACTGCGGCCACAGCGGCGCGCGCACCAGCCAGGCCCAAACGGTTTCGGGGGCGGCGTCGATATGCAGTTCGTTGCGCACGAATACGGGTGCCTGGGCCGGATCGTAATGCTGCGGCCAGCGGATTCGCGCGGGTTTCTCGTGAGTCGAATTCATTCAGGGTGTCCCGGTGATTTTTTGATGATGCCGGCACAGCGGTCGAGCGCCGTGCCGTTTTTTCAAGTGCAAGCTTAGCCTGCGGATGAAGCTGCCGTGGTTTGTCGCCATTTGCCAGGCGCATTGCATGGAAGTTGCGACAGCCTTAAACGATTTGCGGGCAAACTCGCGGCATTCAATACGGCTTCAATCGAGCCGCACCTTGAATAAATCCTTCGAGCGCCGCCAGACGGTGGCCACGATCAGCAGCGTAATACTGCCGCCGATGAGCACCGAGCGCGTGGCGCCGAAAATGGATGCTGACGCGCCAGCCTGGAAAGCGCCGAGTTCGTTCGAGGAGCTGATGAAAATGCTGTTGACCGAAAGCACGCGACCGCGCAGATGATCCGGCGGCAATACCTGCAGAATCGTGTTGCGGATCACCACGCTGATGCTATCGAACGCGCCGCTGACGAACAGCGCCGCCGCCGAAAGCCAGAAGATGCGCGACAGGCCGAAGGTCAACGTCATCACGCCGAAGCCGGCCACTGCGATCAGCAGATTGCGCCAGGCGTGGTAAGTCGGCGGATAGCGCGTGCAGACCAGCAGCGTCAGCAGCGCGCCGATCGAGGGTGCTGCACGCAGGATGCCGAGACCTTGCGGGCCGACTTGCAGAATATCCGCCGCGTACACCGGCAGAATCGCTACCACGCCGCCGAACAAGACCGAGAACATATCGAGCGACAGCGCATACAAAATAATGCGATTGCCGAGTACGAAGTCGATGCCTTCGCGCAGGCTTTGCCAGATTTTCGGTGGCACGCTGCCGGCCGCGACCGGCTGCGGCGGGTGTCCACGCAGGCCGGAAAATAGCGCCAGCGAAGCGGCGAACAGCGCGATGACAATGCCGAGCGTCGAGGTCAATCCGAACGCCGCGTACAGGAATCCCGCGCTGGCCGGGCCGAGAATCGCGCCGGCCTGCCAGGCCGTGCTGCGCCACGCGGACGAGTTCGGATACACAGCGCGCGGCACCAGAAATGCGCTGAGCGAACTCGCCGCGGGTGCGAATACGCCGCGCGCCAGACCGAAGGCCGCGATCACGCCGTAAATGATCGCCAGCAATGCGGGTTGCGAAAGCGACGCGCGAGTAGATGGCAGCAGCGCCCACAGCAACGTCGTCGAGCCGGCGACGACAAAACTCACGCTCGACAGAATCAGCAGGCGCTTGTCGCGGCGATCCGCCAGCAGGCCGCCGAACAGCGCCAGCGAGATGAACGGCAACGCTTCGGCAAGGCCGATCAGGCCGAGCACAATCGGCCTATGCGTCATCGTGTAAAGCGCGTAGGCGATCACCACTTCCTGAATCTGGATGCCGATGGTGAACAGGAACGCGCCGCCCATCAGGTTGCGGAATTCGGGATAACGCAGCGCGGCGAAAGCGTCTGGTCGCGCAAGCTCAGCCGGCGGCAGCACGGCACTTTCGGGAGATTCGGATTGAGGCATCGAGACGAGGGAAGATTGGAGACGCGAGCTTTACGTCGGCGAACTATTGTCGTCGTTTTCGATTTCCGACTGCGGAAGGGCGCTTTCTCGCAGCGCGATTTCATACAGCGCTTTGCGCGATGCGCCGGTAATTGCCGCCGCCAGCCGCGCGGCGCGCGAAGGCGCGAGTTCCGCCAACAGCAGACGCAGCACGCGCTCCGCATTCACCTGACCCGGCGCATCGTCGCTGGCCACCGGCGCGCCGCCGATCACCAGCACGAATTCGCCGAGGCTGCGATGTGCATCCGCCGCTTGCCAGGCCAGCACTTCTGCGGCCGTTGCGGTAAGGCTTTCCTCGAAGCGCTTGGTCAGCTCGCGCGCCAGGCAAATGCGCCGGTCGCCGCCGAGTACCGCGACCAGATCCGCCAGGCTGTCGCCGATGCGATGCGAGGATTCGTACACCACAACGGTACGCGGCTCGTGCAGGAATTCCTGCAGGCGCGCGCGTCGCGCAGTCGATTTCGGCGGCAGGAAACCGGCAAAGACGAAGCGGTCGGTGGGTAATCCGCAGATCGAAATCGCGGCGATCAACGCACTCGGTCCCGGCACCGCATGCACCGGCACGCCGCGTTCGCGCGCCGCACGCACCAGCGCGTAGCCGGGGTCTGAAACCAGCGGCGTGCCGGCATCCGAAACCAGCGCCAGCGATTCCCCGGCGACGACGGCTGCGATCAATTGTTCGGCGATGCGATCTTCGTTGTGCTCGTGCAGCGCCACCAGCGGCCGGCGCAGGCCGAAGTGCGACAACAGAACGCCGGTGGTGCGCGTGTCTTCCGCCGCGATCCGATCCACCGATGCCAGCACCGCCCGCGCGCGCGGCGATAAATCACCGAGATTGCCGATCGGTGTGGCGACGACATAAAGCGCACCAGACAAAGCGCTCGGGCTGACGGCATGATCGGCCGCGGGCGCATCGTGCGGCATCTTCTGCGGGTCATCGCCAGCGCTGCTGTCGGTACCGTTTACGAGGCTTCCAGCGGCAACTTGCAAATCAGGCGTCAATCGGCTCATGGCATACTTTACCGGATGAATTCCTACCGTCTGCTGCCGCGTGTCCGCCTGTGCCTGCTGAGCTTCGCGGGTCTGCTTTGCGCCTGCACTTCCACCGGTATCGGCCGCAGTGCCAGCAGCGGTCCCAACAACGCCGGCGTCAATGCCGGCGCCAATGCCGGCGGCAATTACGCGGCGGATAGCGCGGTGCAGCGTGGCGATTATCTGAATGCCGCGCGGCGTTATCAGGAAGCCGCGCAAAGCGCGCGCCCGGCGGATGCGCTGGAACTGCGCCTGCGTGCGGCCGAGGCGGCGGTCAAGGGCAATGATTTCGATCTGGCCACCGGGCTGGTGTCGCAACTGCCGGCCAGCACGATGTCGCCGGATCAGCAACTGCGCGGCCGCATCGTCAACGCCGAGGCCGCGCTCGCGCACCAGGATGCCACGCTGGCACTGCGCTGGTTGCCGGTCGATCCCGGCAATGTGCCGTCGGCAGCCGGCGCGCTGGAGCTGCGCGCGCGCGCCTTGTTCGCCAGCGGCGCAACCGTCGGCGCCACTGAAACGATGGTGCAGCGCGAGCGCTATCTGCACGATCCAGCCGCACTCAGCGAGAACCGCAACACGCTATGGAACCTGCTGCAAACCGCGCCCTTGGATGCGAAGACGCTGGCCCTGGCGGGCTCGTCAGACATGGTCACGCGCGGCTGGATCGAACTCGCCAATCTGGCCCGGCGCAATGCTGCCCTCAGTTTCTACAGCGCGTGGCGGCAGCGTTATCCGGGGCATCCGGGTGAAGCGCAACTGGCTGCGCTGTTCATGCCGGGTGCGCCTGCCGGGATTGCGGGCACGCAGAACTCCGCGACATTGCTGCCGCCACCTGCCGTGGCTGCGCAGCAAGGTCCGGCCGTCGTCGCCGGCAGCGGCTTCACCGCCATGCTGCTGCCGCAAAGCGGACCGCTGGCGCCGGTCGGCGAGGCCGTGGCAGCCGGCTATAGCGCCGCTGCTGCGCGGGCCGGCAACAGCGCGCCACCGCAGATGTTCGATACCGGCACCGGTGATATCGCCAGCAGCGCACAGCAGGCCGCAAGCGCCGGTGCGGGCATCATCATCGGGCCATTGCAGAAGGAAGCCGTACTTGCGCTGAGCCAGCTGGGTACGCCACCGGTTCCGGTGCTTGCGCTGAATTATCTCGAGGCCAATCATTCCGCGCCGTCGGGTCTCTATCAATTCGGGCTGGCGCCGGAAGACGAAGCCCGCGCCGCCGCCGAAGATGGGTTCAGCCGTGGACTGCGTCGCGCGCTGGTGCTGGTGCCGGCCGGGGAATGGGGTGCGCGCGTGGCGGCTGCGTTCCAGCAGCGCTTGATGGAATTGGGCGGCGCGGTGGTGGATAGCGACCGCTACAGCGGCCCGCAGGAAAGCTGGGCCGATCCGGTGAAGCGTCTGCTGCGCTTCAAGCCGGTGGAAGATCGCAAGGCGGCCGCCGAATTGCGCGCGAAAGCGCTGCCGGGCATCGATCCGCAACGCCGCAACGATTTCGACTTCATCTTCCTCGGCGCGCGCAGTCAGGATCAGGCGCGGCTGTTGTGGCCGCTGTTCCGCTTCTATCACGCCGAACGCATTGCGATCTACGCCACCGCCGCCGTCAACAGCGGGCCTGGCGATCGGGATGTCGCCGGCATTCGCTTCTGCGATTCGCCCTGGCTGCTGGACAACAGCGGTCACTTCACCGCTCTGCACGACGAAGCGCTCAACGGCCGCAGCACCGATGCCGCGCGGCTCTACGTGCTGGGTGCGGATACCTTCCTGCTGGCGCAACAGCTTGCGCATGGCGGACTGCACGCGGCCGACCAAATCCCGGCCGCCAGCGGTAATCTCAGCATCGGCAACGATGGCGCCATCCGCCGCGGCCTGATCTGCGCGCGGCTCGGCTATGGCGCGCCACAGGTGCTGCCGGTGGGCGTGGACAACAGCGCACTCGGCGATCTGCCCGCGCCGCCGCTCGCCGCACCGCCGCCAGGCGCAACGCCCGCCGCCCCCTGACCATGCGCGGAGCCGCGGCCGAAGCGCAGGCGCAGCAGCATCTGGAATCCGCCGGCCTGCGCCTGATCGCACGCAACTGGCGCTGTCGCGGCGGCGAACTCGATCTGGTGATGTCCGATCGCGGCGCCATCGTCTTCGTCGAAGTGCGCAGCCGCGCCAGCAGTGCTTACGGCAGCGCGGCCGAATCCATCAACGCCAGCAAGCAGGCGCGGGTGACGCACGCCGCGCGCAGTTTCCTCAGTCAGCACCCCGAATATGCCGAGCGGCCGGCGCGCTTCGATGTCGTCGCCTTCGATGGCGCGCCGGATCGCACCTCCGGCCGTGCAGAGAAACTCGACTGGCTGCGCGCCGCATTCGATGCGGAATGAGCGACGAGCCAGCCATGAGCCAGCGTGAATGATCCCGAAACCGGCGCAGACACCCGCCAGATGCCGAACCCGGCTACGCCTGCATGCACCATCGATATCGCAGCATCCGTCCAAAGCAGCAACCGCAGCAACCCACAGCAAACCTTTGCCAGCGCAATTCATTGAACGAGTAGAACGAGAACCCCGATGAGTTTGAGCGAACGCATCCGCGGCCATTTCCAGGCCAGCATCGAAACCAAGCAGCGCACGCTGGAAACCAGCTTGCCGCAGATCGTCGCCGCCATCGAACACATGGTCGCGGTGCTGCGCGCCGGCAACAAGGTGTTGAGTTGCGGCAACGGCGGCTCGGCGGCGGACGCCCAGCATTTCGCCGCCGAACTCACCTGCCGCTTCGAGCGCGAACGCCCCGGACTCGCCGCAATTTCGCTGACCACAGACACCTCCGCGCTCACGGCGATCGGTAACGACTACGCTTTCGAGCAGATATTCTCCAAGCAGGTACAGGCGCTCGCTAGGCCGGGCGATTTGCTGCTGGCGATCTCCACCTCCGGCAATTCTGCCAACGTGGTGCAAGCCATCGAGGCCATGCACACGGCTGGCGGCAGCGTGCTCGCCCTCACCGGCCGCGACGGCGGCAAGATCGCCAAGCTGCTGACGCCCGGCGATCTCGAACTGCGCTCCGCCAGCCACGTCACCGCCCGCATCCAGGAAACGCATCTGGTGTTCCTGCATTGCCTGTGCGATGGGGTGGATGAGGTGATGTATCCGGATAACTAATTAGAAGTT
>CAJCJH010000049.1 GCA_903970615.1 Rhodospirillales bacterium | reverse complement strand
CGGCAGGGAGAGCCGCGCCTGATTCGGATAATCGAACGGACTGTCGAGCCGCAGGGTCTGCGCGGACTCCAGGCCGAGACTGCGCTGAAAATGACGGAAATCTTTCGCCGTCGTGAGCGTGGCCGACGTGAACACCCAAGCGCCCGGATACGCTGCGAGGAAACGCTGGAACGCTTCCACCGGTTCGATCGGCGAGGCATTCAAGGCGCCGCCGCGCGCGAAGCCTTCAACCCAGCGCACTTCGGCTTCGCGCGTATCGTCGTTGGCGCGTTGCAGCCGTGAATCGAGATCGCGCGCGCGCGTGGCGCAAGCTTCGATTCCGGCGCTGCGTTCAGCGGAGGCATCCAGCGCTTGCCGGCATTGACTCACCGCATCCTGTACCGACGCCAGCGCCGCGCTCGCGCCGGGATGACGTCGAAACGCAGCCAGCGTGGCGCGACCGCCGCCGCTGGCGAAAACGCGTTCGAGCTCGCCGGCAGCGATCGCAATCGCATCCACCGCGTCGACCAGTTCCGGCGTATCGCCGAAGGTCTGCGCCTCGGCGGCGGCATCGCGTGCGAGGTCGAGCAACTGACGCGTCGACACGCGCTCGCCGAAAAACTGTGTCGCCAGTTCCGGCAACTGATGCGCTTCATCGACGATCACCGCATCCGCACCCGGCAGCACGCCGAAGCCCTCTTCCTTCAATCGAAAGTCGGAGAACAGCAAATGATGATTGACCACCACCAGATCGGCCGCTTGCGCCGCGCGCCGCGCCTTCACCACATGGCAATCGGCGAAATCCGGACATTTGGAGCCAAGGCAGTTTTCCGCCGTCGAGGTAATCTGGAACAGCAATGGATCATCCGCCGCCAGCGCGCCACCCATGCTGCTGAGTTCGGCAATCTCGCCGCTTTCCGTGCGATGCGACCATTCCTCGACCGCGGCCAGCCGCTCGCGGCTGACGCGAATGCGCGGATCGAGTTGCGCGCGGCTCAGGCGGTATCGACACAGATAATTGCCGCGGCCTTTCAGCAGGCTCACGCGCGCGGGCACGGCCAGCGTATCGCGCACGCGCGGCAGATCGCGGAAGAACAATTGATCCTGCAGATTCTTGGTGCCGGTGGAAATCACCACCCGCTTGCCGCTGGTCAGCGCGGGCACCAGATAGGCGAAGGTTTTGCCGGTGCCGGTGCCGGCTTCGACGATCAGGCTGCTGCGCGCGAACAAGGCCTGTTCCACCGCTGCGGCCATTTCCTGCTGAGCTGCGCGCGGCGCGAATGCCGAGGCACCGCGTGCGAACGGGCCCTCTTCACCCAACAGTTCCGCCGCGCCGCCGTTCACGGCGCGCCGCTGAGCGCTCGCGCCACCTGATCGGCCTGCGCCTGCGCGCGCACTGCGCCGGCCGCATCGCCCTGCGCCTGACGTGCGGCGGCGATGATGCGCCAGTTGCCAGCATCGACGTACGGGTTGCCGCGCGCCAGGCTCGATGATTTCTGCGCGGCCGCTTCCGCCTGATCCGCCTGCTGCAGGTTGAGCTGCGACTCCGCCAGCGCCTGCCAGATGAAGGGATTGCGCGGATCGACATGCAGCGCGCGCTGCAGCAGTGCCAGCGCCTGATCGGCATGGCCGTTCGCACGCGCGGTCTGCGCCTGCTTGTACAGGTACAGCGCGGCACTGCTGATGCCGCTGTCCTGAATCGTTTTCGGGAACGTGGCGAGCGCGGCGGAATCGCCGGTTGGCGATGGCGCAGGTGGCGTTGCTATCGATTGCGAGGAATTGACCGGACCTGGCACCTCGGCATTCGGCGAAGGCGGCGGCGCCACGTTATTTTGCTCGACCCTTCCCTCGACTCTGGACGGATCGCTGAAACAGGCCGTGAGCGTTGCGGCAGCACACAGGCTTGCGGATATCGCGCGCAAGCGGCGCGGAAAACAGGCTGCGATCCGCATCACTTGAAGATTTCCTTGAGCCAGTTCAGAGGCGAGGATTTTGCCGCATTGGCGCACGGCCCGTACTGCTCCGGAACGTGGTCACGCAGGAACGGCACGACGATGCTGCCGGGGCAGCCTTCATCCGCGCGCAGTCCGCTTTGCGGATCGATCGCGGCTTCTTCGATATCCGCCGGCGGCTGTTGATCGACGCCGCGTGCATGCAGGTCGCGCATCAATCGGCCCCAGATACGCAATGCGCCGGCAGCGCCATCCATGTTGATCGGTTTGTTATCGTCGCGCCCGACCCAGACCACCGCCACGCGATCCGCGCCGAAGCCGGCGAACCAGCTATCGCGCATGTCCTCCGTGGTGCCGGTCTTGCCGGCGAAGATCTGGCCCGGCGGCAACACGCTCGATGCCCAGCGCGCGGTGCCGAGTTCGATCACTTTCTGCATCGCCCAGGTGGTCAGATACACCGGGCCTTCGGGCAAAACCTGCTTGACCTTGAAGCTGTAACGGCTCAGCGGCTGACCGTCCTGCGTCATCACTTCGCGGATCGCCAGCAGCGGGGTTTCGTAGCCGCCGGCAGCGAGGGTGGAATAAATCTGCGCGACATCCAGCGGCGACATGCCGATCGCACCGAGAAAGATCGACGGCACTTCCGGCACGTCGTCGAAGCCCGCCGCCGCGAAGGTTTTCCGCACCGGATTGATGCCAACCTGCAGCCCCAGCGAAACCGTCGGCAGGTTGTAGCTTTTCGCCAGCGCCATGAATAAAGGCTGTGGCCCATGCCACTGGCGATCGTAATTCTTCGGCGACCACAGCTGGCCATTCGGCAGCTTCAGATCGATCGGTTGATCGTCGAGCATGGTTTGCAGATTGAAGCGATCCGGCTGCTCCAATGCGGTGAGATACAGGAACGGTTTCGCCAGCGAACCGATTGGCCGCTGCGCATCGATCGCGCGGTTGAAACCTTCATAGCGCGCATCGCGGCCACCGACCGCGGCCAGCACTTCACCGCCTTCGACCGAGGTGACAATACCGGCCGCTTCCAGCGAATCCGGCGGCAGCTTCTTTGCTTTTTCCAGATCTGGCAGATCCTGAACGATGCGCCCTTCAAGCGCTTCCTGCACACGCGGATCGAGCGTCGTAAATACGCGCAGGCCTTCATTGGTGAGGTCGGCTTCCTGGTACAAACCATTAAGCTGACGCCGCACCAGATCGACGAAACCCGGATAGCGCGCCGCACCGCCGCTGCCAGCGCGCGCAATACCGAGCGGGCTGGAAACCGCAACTTCGTATTCATCCGGCCGGAGATAGCCGGCGTCGCGCATCATGCCGAGAATCAGAT
>CAJCJH010000048.1 GCA_903970615.1 Rhodospirillales bacterium | reverse complement strand
AGATCGCCCTGCAGCAGATATTTGCCATCGGCGGAGACGTAGCCGATGTCGTGATCGTGCGTCACCTCGAACCAGCCGGCGACGGGCGAAGGCCGCACGTCGTCGCGGGTTACGCCGACGAGTTTGGCAATCTTGTCGCGCGCTGCATCGTTCGCGGAATCATCGGCCAGCGTGACGCCGCCGGCGCTGAAAATCATCAGCAGGAGGGCTGCGAACAGGGATATTTTTTTCATGGTGCATTCAGGGGCGCGTGACAGAATGCCAGTATGACAAAAACGCCGATGCCGGGTCGCCGGTATTGTGGCGCTTCAAGCTGCCAGCGTTGCGGTAAACGGTGTCAACCCGCGGTCCCGTTCAAACCTCATTTCGAGCGTATCGATGCCGACTGAATGGAATTGAGTAATCAGCTGATCTTCGTTGCAGGCTCGCTGTTCCTGCTGAGCATTCTGGCGAGCGCGTTTACGCCGCGGCTCGGCGTGCCCTTGCTGCTGGTGTTCCTGCTGATCGGCATGCTGGCGGGTGAAGATGGGCCGGGCCAGATTCATTTCGGTGATTACCATCTGGCGAATCTCGCCGGCACCGCCGCACTCGCGGTGATCCTGTTCGATGGCGGCATGCGCACGCCGCTGAAAAACTTCCGCGTCGGCTTGCGGCCTGCGCTGTCGCTGGCAACGGTAGGCGTACTGGTGTCGACCGCGATCACCGGCGCGTTTGCCGCGTGGATTCTGAAACTGTCCTGGGTCGAAGGCCTGCTAATTGGTGCCATCGTCGGCTCAACCGACGCCGCCGCGGTGTTCTCGCTGCTGCACACCAACGCGATGCATCTCAACCAGCGCGTCACTGCCGCACTCGAAATCGAATCCGGCACCAACGATCCGATGGCGGTATTCCTCACACTCGGACTGCTGCAATACCTGCTGCATCCGCATACCTTCACCGCGTTCGACGGCGTTTTTCTATTCGTCCAGCAGATGGGCCTCGGCCTCGCGTTCGGTCTGGGCGGTGGCAGGCTGCTGGAGATGCTGTTGAACCGGCTCGAACTGAGCGAGTCGCTGTATCCGCTGCTGGCACTCTCCGGCGGCATGCTGATTTTTGGTGGCACCGCGCTGCTCGGCGGCAGCGGTTTTCTGGCGGCTTACATGGCCGGTTTGGTGATGGGTAATCGGCCGCTGCGAGCGTTCGCCAGCGTGCGCCGCTTTCACGATGGCATGGCCTGGCTGGCGCAAATCGGCATGTTCCTGATTCTCGGCCTGCTCGCCACGCCGAGCCGGCTGGTGCCACTGGCTATCCCTGGATTACTGATTTCATTGGTACTTATCGTCGTCGCACGGCCGCTAGCCGTAGTGCTGTCGCTGACGCCATTCCGTTTTCAGTGGCGCGAACAGGCGTATATCGCCTGGGTCGGCTTGCGCGGTTCGGTGCCGATGGTGCTCGCTACATTTCCCTTGATCGCGGGCCTGCCGCATGCTCAGACTTTTTTTGATGTCGCCTTCTTCATCGTGTTGGTGTCGCTGCTGGTGCAGGGCTGGACAGTGGCAGCAGCTGCGCGATTGCTCGATCTGCAAATGCCGCAAACCGGCACGCGCGTGCGCCGTTTCGATCTCGATCTGCCGGGCGGTCCCGGCCATGAAATCGTCAGCTATCGCATCGGTTCCAGCAGCGCGCTGGTCGGCGTCAAGACCAAGGCGCTGCCGCTGAAAGATATCTCGCGCATCGTCAGCGTCGCGCGCCACGGCAAGCTGCTGCACTATCGGGACTGGGGCGCGTTGCAGGTTGGCGACTACATTTCCCTGCTGGCGGCGCAGGCCGAACTGCCGCTGCTCGACGAAGTTTTCAGCATGCGAAAATCGGCTGGAAATAGTCAGGAAAACCGCTATTTCGGTGAGTTCATCATCGATTCAAACGCGCGCGTGGACGCGCTGGTTGCGGCTTATGATCTGCCCATACCGGTCGACGCGCATGGCTTTACGATCGAACAATTCGTCGGCACTTACCTGAGGCGGCCGGTAGTCGGCGATCGCCTGCGCCTCGGTCAAATGGAATTGATCGTACGCAAAATGGATGGTGTGAAGATCACCGGTCTGGGACTACGACTGCCGCGCAGCGAAAGTTGAGCGAACGTCCGAATCCGCCATGATGTGCTCGAATATTGCGCGCCGGCACGCGGAAGCAAGTTGCTTATCCGCGCGGATGATGTTCCGCATGAATTTCCTTCAGCCGCAGCCGTGCGACATGCGTATAAATCTGCGTGGTCGATAAATCCGCATGACCGAGCAGGGTTTGCACCGAACGCAGATCGGCGCCGCGTTCGAGCAGGTGCGTGGCAAAAGCGTGCCGCAAGGTATGCGGCGACAGCGCGCTGCGAATGCCGGCGGCGATCGCGTGGCGCTTGATCAGCAGCCAGAAGTTTTGTCGCGTCATCGCAGTACCGTGCGTGGTGATGAAAACCCAGTCGGCAGATTCCGCGCGAGCCAGTTCACCGCGGCCCTTTTGCAGCCATAAACGCACCGCATCGGTGGCGACATCTCCAGTGGGCACCAGCCGTTCCTTGCCGCCCTTGCCGATCAACCGCACGACGCCGTGATCGAGATTGATTTCGTCGTGCCGCAGTTTCACCAGTTCCGAAACACGCAGGCCGGAGGCGTACATCACTTCCAGCATGGCGCGATCGCGCAGGCCGAGCGCGTCGGTGTCGAGGGGCGCGGCCAGCAATCGATCGACTTCATCCACGCTCAAACTCTTCGGCAACGCACGGCCGATGCGCGGCATTTCCAGATGCGCAGCGGGATCATCAGAACGAATTCGCTCGCGCACCAGCCAGCCGTAATAGCGTCGGCACACCGTTACGAAGCGAGCTTGTGATCGCGCCGAGAACGAATTTTTCTTTGCCGATGACTTCAAAACATCCGGCTGCGGACGCATCACGCGGTAAGCGAGATAAGCCTTCAGATCGCCCGCCTGTGCCGCGTGCAGCCACTTCGCTTGCGTGCGCAACCACAGCGCGAGCAGCGCGAGATCGGAGCGATACGCGCTGAGCGAATTTTTGGCGAGACCAAACTCCAGCCACAGATGATCAATGAAGCGCTCGATACCGGCGTGATCTTCCGGATGTAACTTCGCCACGCGCGCCATAGACGTTCGTGTCCGCGTCGCCCGCACCTTCTTTTGCAGCGTTTTTGGAGAACTCTTCACCACACCTATAATACGAATCAGTTCCCCGCCCTGCCCGCATGCTCCGTTTCCTGCGCCTGATTTACGGCATTTACGCCGCGCTGACGTTCGTCATCGTGGTGCTCGTTCTGTTTTGTCCGTTCATCATCATCGCGCCAACGCTACCGCTGCGCCGCGCCATCGGCCGCTTTTGCGTCCACGCCTGGGTCACCAGTAGTTTCATGCGATTCCGCGTGCGCGGGCTGGAGTATTTACCCGCAGGCGCCTGCGTTGCCGCCTGCAACCACGCCAGTTATCTGGATGGTTTGATCATCACCGCAGCGCTGCCGTCACGCTTCACTTTTCTGGTGCAACACGGCGCGGCCGACTGGCCATACCTCGGTCTGGTGTTGAAACGCATGGGCGTGATTTTTGTCGATCGCGGCTCGACCCGCGCCGCCGCGCTCGTCACCCGCGATTTGATCGAACGTCTGCATCGCGGCGAAGCTTTGGCGATTTTTCCGGAAGGCACTTTTCGCGCAGCCGCCGAACTGCGGCCATTCCAGTCCGGCGCATTCCTGGTCGCAGCACGTGGCCGCGCGCCGGTCGTACCGATGGTCGTGCATGGCACGCGGCGCTTGTTCGGCGAACATCAACGCCTGTTGCGGCATAGCCGGCTGGAAGTCGAATGCTTCGCCGCGATTGCGCCGCAAGGCGAGGATCGCGCCGCCGCAAAACGGCTGCACGACGACGTGCGACGCGTGATTTTGCAGCACTGTCGTGAAGCCGACGGCGCCGCTGGTCTGGCTGATCCTTGACGATATCAGTGCCCGAACATTTACCGCCGCGCGAACGCTACGCCGCCGATTTGCAGCGTGCAGATTTTGTCGCCGACGATTCCCAGGCGGCCGCGGTCGATAGCCTGCAAAAACTTTACGACGAACTTCTGGCGCATCCGCCCAAACGTCGTTTCGGCGCGCTTTCCAGACTCAGCTGGCCGCCGGTTTCAGGGTTGTATTTATGGGGCGGCGTCGGCCGCGGCAAAACCTATCTGATGGATGTGTTCTTCGAGGCACTGCCATTCAGCCGCAAGCGCCGCACGCATTTCCATCGTTTCATGCTCGACATACACGCGCGCCGCAACCGTTATCCGGACGAGCGCGATCCGCTGCTGCATGTCGCCGACGAAATTGCCGACAGCACGCGCGTGCTGTGCTTCGATGAATTCTTCGTCTCCGACATCGCCGACGCGATGATTCTCGGCCGACTGTTTGAAGCACTGTTCAAACGCGGGCTGACGCTGGTGGCGACCAGCAATGTCGCGCCCGACGATTTGTATCGCAACGGCCTGCAGCGCGAGCAATTCCTGCCGGCGATCGAACGGCTCAAGCAGCATCTGACGGTGCTGAATGTCGACGGCGGCAACGACTATCGCCTGCGCACGCTGCACGGCGCGGAGCTTTATGTGTCGCCCTGCGATTCGGCAGCGCTCGCCAAGCTCGGCCAGGCGTTCGACCAGCTGGTGCCGCACAATCGCTGCGAGCGTGTGGAACTGCGTATCAACGATCGCCTGCTGGCTGCGCGCTGCCTCGGCGAAGGCGGCGCCTGGTTCGAGTTCGCTGCGCTGTGCGACAGCCCGCGTTCGGCCGCCGATTACATCGAACTGGCGCGGATCAATCACACCATCGTCATCTCCGGCGTGCCGCAGATGACGGCGGATCATGAAAATGCAGCGCGGCGCTTCATCACGCTCGTCGACGAATTTTACGATCGTGGCGTCAAGCTGCTGCTCGGCGCCGAAGTCACGATGGAGCAGCTCTACGCCGGCGAACGCCTGCGCTTCGAATTCGAGCGCACGCAGTCACGGCTGATCGAAATGCAATCGCAGGAATATCTGGCGCGTCCGCATCTCAGCTCGCTGCAAACCGCGTAAGTCCTCATCAAGAAACCGCTCCTGCACAATCACCGGAGCGGTTTGGGTACTGAGGCTTGGCTTGCTGATTATGGCCTGATCTACGACTACTTGAGCCTGCGCGAGCGGCGGCGCAAACCTGCTAATCCGCTGAGGGCGGCGACCACTTCCCAGCCGAACGCACCGCCGTTGGGGAGGGTGTCGGTGGAACTGGTCGTGCCGCTCGAACCGGTGGTGACGCTGCTGCCGGTGGTGCCGCCGGTCGAACTGCCTGCCGATGCGCCGCTGCTGGTGCCGCTGCCGCCGGAAGAACCGCCGGTTGAACTGCCTCCGGCGGTGGTTCCGCCGGTGGTGGTACCGCCACTGCTAACGCCGGTTGATGTTCCGTCGCTGGTGCCGCCGGTGGAAGACCCGCCCGTCGTGCCGCCAGTAGAGCTAACACCGGTTGAGGTGCCGCCGGTAGTGCCACCCATCGTGCTGCCGCCCGCCGCTGTTGCAGACGTGCAGGCCGCATTGCCAACCGGGGTGTAATTGCCCTGCGGAGTATCGTCTACCGGAGTATTGGTGGGGGCACCCTGGTTGTCGGCGACAGGAGTGGTTTCTGCGTCCACTTCGCCATACATGCGGCTCAGCGCGGTGGTGTCTTCCACGTAGCCGGCGATCTTGCTCTTGGCCAGCACCCAGGTGATCTGGTTGTTGGTCGTATCCAGCATGCTGCCGGTGTCGGTGTAGCCCACTTGGCTGGGAATAGCGAAGGAATACAGATTGCCCGAGCCGACTATGATCAGCGGCACATTCAAAGTGGCCACGGTGCCGTAAGTAAACGCCGAAGTCGCCGCAGGATCAGTGGTGGTTTCATACGCCACGTAATGCTCAGAACCGTCGGGCAGATAGAAGTAATAGATGTACAAGGTTTCCGGCACCGCGAGGGCGAGGCTGTCGACCGTCATGGTGAATACAAAGCTGTCGGCATTGTTGGTGGTCTTCGGATCGGGTTCGGCCACGTAAATGTCCAGTACGTTGTGACCGGGCACTTTGTCGGATTGCGAATTCGCAACGCCTACCGCGAGCAGATCGCCCGGTACCTTGCAGGGATCACCGCCCAGCATGGGTGCGGGCGGCAGCGTGCCGGTTACCGGTGTCAGCAGCTTGGTGATGGCGGCGATGTCGAAACTGCCCAGGCCGGTGGTGTAGTCCCAGCCCGGAGTGGCGCTGTAACCTGCATTGTTGCCGATGATGATGTCGTTGAAACCGGGAACCGCCGTAAGCGGTGCGGTGCCAAGTCCATACAGATCAGGCGGCGCATAGCCCAGCATGTTGTCATGAGCAGACTGCATGCGCGCCCATGATCCCAGCGACAGCGGCGACGACAGACTGGTGCCGCCGTTGGTGGTGGGCTGACCGCCACTGTAGAACGCAGCGGCGGAAAGCAGGAAATCCGCGTCCATCGCCACATCCGGCACACCCTTCAAGCCGGTCACGTAAGCAGGAACCACGGTGCTCTGCCACGGACCTGCGGATTCGAACATGCTGATTCCGCCACCGCCAGCATCCCAGGCGATTTCGGTGTTGTAGGAGTAGTCGCTGTTGACGGTCAGCGTGGTGCCGCCTGCGCTCATCACGTAAGTCGAGGAGCCCGGGAATTCGACGCCCGGCACACCACCGGGCACGCCGTTGGTCGCGCTCATACAGGCCGAGCCGCCGTCGCCCTGGCTGGCGAACATCGTCTGCCCCTGCGTCGCCATCTGCAGATACACCTGGTCGTAGGCGGAGATTTCGCCGTTCTCGTATTCCAGGATTTCGCAGCCGCCGAAAGAGGCGCTGCCGGCCACCGCCAGATCGTCGGTGACGAAGCGGTTGAATTCGTTCACCAGCTCAACGTCGCTGAGCGAGGCACTGTCGTAAATGTAGAGATGCAGGACATTGCCGGCGATGCCGGTGGAAGTCTGCGTATCCATGTCAAATTCGGTAGCGCCCGAATCATCGCTGAGATCGGTGCCGGTCGGGATGACCGTGTAGGGCACATGCGGCAGCTTGTAGTTGTCCTCGAACAGACGCAGATCGCTGAGGACACCCGGCGTCGGAGTACCGCCCGAGGTGGTCGCAGGAACATCTTCCAGATCGCCTTCGGCGATGATGGCGATCGGGGTCTTGGAACCGTCCACTGCGGGATCGGCATCGTAGGCAGTCTGAAACTGCTGGGGACCGAGCGTGATGGGCGGCGCCTGCGGCGCTCCCGCAGCAGGCTGAGCCGCCGCCGGATGGGCAGCGGAAGACGCCAGATGCATGTTGGGAATGGTATTCAGCCCCGCCACCGACAGCACCAGATTGCCGAGTTGTGCAGGCACCTGTGCGGCAGTCGTATTGGCAAGCACGGAACTGCCGGCCTTGCCGCTGCCCAGCGCCTGAGTGAGTTGGAATTGGTCGATGCGGGTGTTGAACGCCGCTTGCGCCAGCCCGACGGTGCCATCCATACGAATGACGGTGCGATTCGGCGAAAGGGTGATGTTCTTGAAGCCCATCGCCTGCAAATAGGCGGTGACCTGGCTCGCCTGCGCCATGGTCGGGGAGTAGCTGGCCGCAAACTGGTCGGGACGCAGGTATTGACCGAACAGCGGATCGCCCTTCGTGGTGATGTGCTGGAAGTAACCGTACAGCACCGAAGTATTTTGCAGCTTGAGCGAAACTAGCAGCGATAGCGGCGTATTGGCCGGTGCGTTCCCCAGATCGTTGGCCGTGCTCAAAAGCGAGGACAAAGCATGCGTGTCGGTGTCCACCCAGCTCAACGCGGCGGATTGTGCCAAGACGACCGGGCAGGATGCGACCAACAACAACGACACCACAGCGGTGAGCTTTTTAATGGCGGACTTCAACCGCAAAGACCTGCCTGTGGCACGCGACCAGGACACACTCAAAACCTTCGCATGATTTGCAGACTGCCGCGCAGCCGTCGCCTCTTTGATATCGGTCATCATCATCTCCCTTGGCGCAGCCGGCAGCCGCCTGGCTGGCATTCAATCAATAAAATTGGAAAGTCCCGTTTCACAGGCAGTGTTTAATCTGTAGAGCGAGTCAGGTATCTACTGCGCGGGAATTTATGGAGTGACCCATTTTTGTTTCTGTCCGCCAGTGAACCATGCCACGCAGATTCGGATAGGCGGGGCCACTGGGGAGACGAGTGGTGCGCTGCAGCATCCATCGCCGGTCAATCGCCATGCCGCGCGCAGCCTATTGGCAGTAAGGCTCCGGCGTTGCGCCCGTGGTGCATTTGCATTGCTGTTTGGCCTCGCAGCACATGGTTTGATGACCGCACACCGGGCATTGCTTGCCGCCGGCATCGAGGCAGCCGTAAGCCGGATTGGTGCCCGTCGCCGCGGGCGCGGGCGTGGTCGAACAGGCGGAAATTCCCAATAAGAGTGCGGCCAGCAGCAAGCGATTCATCTGTCCCCCCTGCTCCGCGATGGCGGATGCCTTTGAATTTTGACGTTGGTCGATAAGGCTCATGCAAGACGCGCACCGCCGCCTGCGGGCAGGCCCGTTGTCTGTTGCCCACTATCTGTTGCCCGCGCAATCGCCTGTGGCATGCTGGACGCCCGATAACGACAAACACGAGGAGTCTTCCGATGATCGCTTACACCACGCTCGGCACCAATTATCTCGACCGCGCGGCGAAGTTCTATGACGCACTGCTGGGCGCAAACGGGGCGAAGCGTCTGCTCGAAACCGATCGCCTGATTTTCTGGGGCGTTTCGATGAGTGTGCCGATGCTGGCGATCGCCAAGCCTTTCGACGGCAAAGCCGCGACTTCCGGCAATGGCACCATGATCTCGCTCGGTGTCGGCAGCATGGCGCAGGTCGATGAGCTTTATCGCAAGGCACTGGAACTCGGCGGCACAGACGAAGGCGTGCCGGGTCCGCGCGGTCCGGGCGGCACGTTCTACATCGGCTATTTCCGCGATCTCGATCACAACAAGCTGAACTTCTTCTGCCCGGCCTGAGACCCGTTGCACGAGAAGATTCGTCCGGCTGGCAGCGGCGCAGGTGTAGGCAAGTCGGCAGGATTCAGCCGAAGCCCGAATCGTTCCGGGCTTTCGGTTCGAGAGGATTCGGCCAGCCATTTGCCGCGCCGATGGCGTCGGCCGTGGCGATCGAGCGATTTGATCTCAAGCCCGATACGACATCGCTGCCGCATCAACAGCGGATGATGAATCGCGCGCTGCATTCGTTATCATCCGCATCTCTTCTGGAATAAACCTTGCTGCTTTCGCGCCATGACCAAAGGCCCCCGTTCGATCCTGCTGCCCATCGTTCTCATCGTCATCGTCGATGTGCTGGCGTTCACGATGATCCTGCCGCTGCTGCCGTTCTATGCGGAGCATTTCGGCGCCACGCCGTTTGAAGTCGGCATGCTCACCGGTTCGTTCGCGCTGGCTTCGCTGATCGCCGGCCCGGTGCTGGGCCGCTGGTCCGATCTTTATGGTCGCCGGCGTGTGCTGCTGGTGTCGCAGGGCGGCACGCTCGCCGGCCTGCTGATCGCCGCCTGGGCGCCGTCGCTGACCTGGCTGTTCGTCGGCCGCATCGTCGCCGGCCTCACTGCCGGCAATCTGTCGGTCGCGCAGGCCACCATCGCGGATGTCACCGAACCCGCCAAGCGCGCGCGCAACTTCGGCCTGATCGGCGCGGCCTTTGGTTTGGGATTCCTGATCGGCCCGGCGATTTCCGCCGTGCTGGTGAAGGCCGGCCTGACCGCACCCTTGTTCGGTGCTGCAGCACTCACCGTCGTCAGCATGGTCTTCACGATGCTGATGATCCCCGCCAAGACCCGTGTGGTCGAAGAGGCCGAACCGCCGCCGATGAGCCGCCGCGAGATCTTCCGCAGGCCCGGCCTGCCGCTGCTGCTGGTGCAATTCTTCGGCTATGTCCTGTCGTTTTCCACGTTCAGCTCGGGCCTCGCACTGTTCATGGAACGCCGCTACACCTGGCATGGCCAACCATTCCATGTCGCGCAGGTCGGCTGGGCGCTAGCCGCGGTCGGTCTCTGGGGATTGCTGGTGCAGGGCGGTTTGATCCGGCCGTTGCTGAAGCGCTTCGGCGAGCGCCGGCTGGTCACAATCGGCTTTTCCTGCATGGCGATCGGCTTCGCGCTGCTGGCGCCATCGATCCTTTTCGGCATCGGTGGACTCGGACTGTTCGCCATCGCCGGCCTCATCGCCGGCCTCGGCACCGGCTTCACCCGGCCTAGTCTGATGGGTCTGATCTCGCAGGCCGCACCGCCCAGCGCGCAGGGCGTGGTGATCGGTTCCACGCAATCGATGCAGGCCGCAGCGATGGCCATCGGTGGGCCGCTATCGGGCTTCCTCATCAACAGCGGCATGCTCAGCGGCTATGCCGTGATCACCGCCGCCATCGCCGCCATCGCCGGCCTGCTTACGGTGCTGCGCAAAACCTGATCGCGGCATAAGTATCGGCAGGCACTCGCGCCTGCTCATCGACTACCGGCGGCCATCATGGTGCTGAATTTCGTCTGGCTGTCGATGTTCTTGCTGGCCTGCGGCTTCGGCGGCTTGCGCTGGATCAGCGGCGCCGATCCGCTGGTATTCGCGTCGATGACGCAGGCCTTGTTCGAATCCGCGCAATCGGCCGTGAGCCTGCTGATCGGACTCGCCGGCAGCCTGATCTTCTGGATGGGCCTGCTGAAGGTTGCCGAGACCGCAGGTGCGGTGCAGATCGTGGCGAAACTTACTGCACCGCTGCTGCGGCGTGTGTTCCCCGGCCTGCCGATCGATCATCCCGCCGCCGGCGCGATGGTACTGAACTTCGCCGCGAATGCACTCGGCATCGACAACGCCGCCACACCAACCGGCCTCAAGGCGATGCGCGAATTGCAGACGCTGAATCTCTCGCCGGACGTCGCCAGCGATCATCAAGTGATGTTCATGGTGTTGCACGCCGCCAGCCTCACGCTGTTCCCGATCAGCATCATCGCGCTGCGCGCCGCTGCCGGTGCCGATCAACCAGCGGATGTGTTCCTGCCGATCCTGTTCGCCAGCCTGTGCTCCGCGCTCGGCGGCTTTCTCGCGGTGGCACTCGTGCAGCGCCTGCATCTGGCCGATCCTTGGCTACTGGCGATGCTCGCACTCGCCATCCTCGTTCCCGGCGCCGCACTGTGGGCGCTGGCAAAACTGCCGGCAGTACAGATGCAGGCGCTTTCCTCTCAAATCGCCGGCGCACTTTTATTTGCGGCGATTCTCTGGTTTCTGGGACTCGCCGCATGGAAACGCATCGACGCCTGGAGCGCGTTCCTCGAAGGCGCCCGCGAAGGGCTGGCGAGCACGATCCAGATCGCGCCGTATCTCATCGGCATGCTGGTCGCCATCGGCGTACTGCGCGCCTCCGGTGGTCTCGACGACCTCACGCAAGGCTTATGGTCGCTGCTGCGCTGGACCGGCCTGCCTGCACAGACCGCAGACGCGCTGCCGACGATGCTGATGAAGCCGCTCTCCGGCAGCGGCGCGCGCGGCCTGATGGTGGAAACAATGCACCGCTTCGGCCCGGATTCTTTCGCCGGCCGTCTCGCCTGCCTGTTCCAAGGCGGCACCGACACCACGTTCTATGTGATCTCGCTCTACTCCGGCGCCGCTGGATTGAAGCGGTTGCGGCACACCCTGCCCTGTGCGCTGATTGCCGACCTCGCCGGCTTCATCGCCGCCATCGGCGTAGCGGTGCTGCTGTTCCGTCCGGCGTCTTGAGCGAATCCGGCGAGCGGTTCGTCAGAACTCTCCCGCCAGCAGCGTTTACTTCTTCTTGTAGATGATCTTGTTCGCGCCCGCGTCGCAGCTTCCCACCACCTTCGCATCCCCCGCCTTATCGCTGGGCACCACTTCCAGCGTGTAGCTCTTGATGCCCTTCTTGTCGAGCTTCGCCGCAATCTCCGACTTCAGTTCCCCGCACAGCTTCGCCGCATGCGCCGGAACCACCGAAACAGCCAAAGCAAGAATAAGCGCGACCCTTTTCATTGTTCTCTCCGTTTTAGAGCGATTTCAGAGTGACTGCTGAAGTCCCAAATCTTAAAAGGATGGCCCGCACCATTCAAATCCAGCCGGCGAGCGGCGCAGGGTTTTCCTTCATCACGGGATATAGGACATCAGTTCCCGCATGCAAAGCCAATCGTCTTCAATGGCCGCCTTCAACCGGATCAAGGAAAATAATCGAAAGACCGCATGCGGTTTTTCCGTACATTGCATGCGATGTTCAGACACCTTGCATGCGCTGACAGCAGGCTTTCTACGATGTTTGGGCACCTTGCAGGCAGAATCAGGCGTTCTCGTGGGTGGATTGCCATCATGTTTTGAGCGATGACCGTTTTTTTAGGTCAGAACTGGCACTGATCGGCGTATTTCGATACCAATCGCCATCATTGCCGGCTTGGACAGCAGGATTAACCGGCTACTCGGCCGCAATCAGGCCCAGGCGCGATCGATCAGATAGCGCATCGGTGCGGTGCTGGTGAGGGTGCCAAACACCAGGCCGTGGGCGCCGCTGAGGCGGGATTCGCAGAAGGTATCCGTAACGCGGCGGTCTCCGGCCCGCACCAGTATCGCGGCTTGTAGCGCCAAGGCCATGCGTTCCACCAGAAAGCGCGAACGGGATTCCAGCGCGGTGCGGTCGTCTTCACCGTGGGCGAGTTCGGCTTGCAGACGCAGCACTTCGGCATCCAGCGCGGGGTGCCCGCCTTTCGCCAGTGCCAGTTCGGCAAAGTAGGCTTCGCGGCTGGTGGGTTCGCGGGTGAGGGCGCGTAGCACATCCAGGCACTGGATATTGCCGCTGCCCTCCCAGATGGAATTCAACGGGGCCTGGCGATACAGGCGCGGCAGGCTGGATTCCTCCACATAACCCGCACCGCCAAGGCATTCCTGCGCTTCGTTGACGAAAGCCGCCGCACGTTTGCAGACCCAGTACTTGCCGATGGCGGTGGCAATGCGGGCGAAAGCCGCTTCCTGCGGATTACGCATGCTGGCATCCACAGCACGCGCGACGCGCGCGGTGAGTGCGGTGTGCGCCTCGCTTTCGAGCGCGAGATCGGCCAGTACGTTCTGCATCAACGGCTGTTGCACCAGCAGTTTGCCAAAGGCGCTGCGATGGCGCGTGTGATGGATCGCCTGCACCAGCGCCTGCCGCATGAGGCTGGCGGAGCCGATCATGCAATCCTGCCGCGTCAGCGCCACCATTTCGAGGATGGTTGCGACACCACGGCCTTCCTCGCCGACCCTGCGCGCGGTCGCACCCTGGAACTCCACTTCAGAACTCGCATTGCTCCAGTCGCCGAGTTTGTCCTTGAGCCTTTGAATGCGGATGGCGTTGCGCGCGCCGCTTTCATCGAAGCGCGGTAGCAAGAAGCAGGAGATGCCGACATCCGTTTGCGCGAGCACCAGAAAGGCATCGGACATCGGCGCGGAGAAGAACCACTTGTGACCGATCAATTCATACAGACCGCCGCCGATGGCGTCCGTGCGCGTGGCTCCGCTGTCGGCGACGCGGAACGCTTTTGTGCTGTTGCTGCGTACATCCGAACCGCCCTGTTTCTCCGTCATGCCCATGCCGATGGTCACGCCCGTCTTTTGGGCGGCGGGAATGAAGCGCGGGTCGTAGGTGTTGGAGATCACACGCGGCAGCCAGGTTTCCGCCAGCGAGGGCTGATGCCGCAGCGCGGGGACACAGGCGTAGGTCATCGTCATCGGGCAGCTGGTGCCCTGATCGGCCTGATTGTGCAGGTAACTGATCGCCATCCGCGCCACATGCGCACCGGCTTTATCCGCATGACGCCAGGCGTAGTTCGGCACGCCATGCTGCACGCCGAGTTGCAGGATACGGTGATACGCCGGATGAAATTCCACCTCGTCGATGCGATGGCCGCGTGCATCGAACGGCTTGAACTTCGGCTTGTTCTCGTTCGCCGTAAACCCGAGCGCCATCAGCTCGCCGCCCGCGATCGGGCCGTAAGCGGCGATATCCGGTTCCGCCCAGCCACCGCCTTCGCGTTGAATAGCTTCACGCAGCGGCAGGTCCGTTGCCCAGGCATCGTAAGGCGCCAGCAACGGAACCTGATTCTCGACCTCGTGGGTGATGAAGCGCGCAGCTTGCGAGTGCGGTTCGGGTGCGTTCATGGAGGAAATTCCTGCCCGTGAATCAGTTCGGAAGTAATTGCGTCAGCAAGGTAACCGAGACTACGCGATAACCGGACCCGAAACTCAACGCAGCAGCGCCCACGACGGTGGGAGCGGTGCAGTAGCGCCGGCAACGACGAGGACGATTTCCCGGCCTTATAAGATTCTGATAGTCAGCTCAAGTTCGACCTGATACAGGTGGAGCCTTAAGCGATGAAGTACAAAGTCCTTATTCCGAAGACGTCGGGGGATTTACGCGGTTACATTAACAACGTGATGTTGTCTGCCCCAAAACGGCAGTTCTTGCAATACGAAGACTTTGATGTAGCGTTTTATAGCCTTCAGCGCGGGGTCAAGAATCTTAGGAAAAAGATGGGCGACGTGAAAGCCGAGCGAGTGCTCGATATGCTGGCCCAAGCCAAGACCCTCTATGAGACAGGCGACAACAAGCTTGGTGGGGCGTTGATGGAAGATACGAAGATGGTCGTGATCGGCCGCCAGCCTTGGGCATATCCCAAGGAACTCTACCGTTGGCCGGTAAACCCCTTGCTGCCAGAACTCTCCGAGGCCGATCTGCTGAACAAGGGCGACGAAGAAAATTGACCACACGGTGTTCGTCGCGCGTCCGCTTCACGCCTAGGCCGCGATCAATCACGGCGCTCACCCAGAGAGCCGCAAGTAGACTGATCTTCTTACACTTCCGAGGGCGGGGTGCCTCCACCTCGCCAGCGAGATGGAGGCACCCCGGGCGAATTCCGCCAGTGGGCGGCTCAGGCAGCGGCGCGAATGGCGTCTTCGCCCATGTAGCGAACGAATTCTTCCTTGAAGCGCCGCGTCAGCCGGGCCTTGGTTTCGGCGGAGGCGTTTTCGTGCAGTTTGACGAACCAGGTGCCTTCTTCCTCGTACACATGATGCGCAACCGCGCCGCGGATGTGTTCGAGTTTGTCGGCATAGTCTTCGCTGAGCGGGTCCAGTTCTTCCAGCGCGGCGGTTTCGCCTTTGGCGGCGCTCTGTTCCTGGTAGGCCAGTTCGGTGCGCATTTTCTCGCCGTGGGAGGCCATTGCGGGGTAGATGACGGCTTCCTCTGCGATGGCGTGGCCGGTGAGCAGCGTGGCGAGCCTCTTCTGCGCGCTGCGCCGGGCGTCGTGGGTTTTGGCTTTCTTGACGGCCTCGAACGCGGCTTCGATTTCGAGATGCTGGTTTAGCGCCATCTCGAACCAGCTGCCGGGGGTGGCGATTTCCCGCGCTTTGGCGCGGGCCTTGGTGCGCGCCGCCTTACTCTCGGGTGGCGTTACCGCGGCGATGGCTTTGTCGATAAGGGACATGGTGAATCCTCCTTGATGGGTGCAAGTGCCGATTAGCGTCCTGCTAATCGCCGGCGATTACCGGATCAAAGGGACCGGCCTGAGAGGGCTTAGTTTCAATCCGCCGATCGACTCGCGGAGCGAGGGCCGGGGGCATCGCGGGGGCTGGCGTATGCGGAATACGCGGCGTGTTCCACGCGGCAGGGCCGACGGTGGGCGAGCGATGGTGGGGGATCAAACAAAAAGGGCGGGATGTTGTCCCGCCCCGAGGTGCGCTGTGTGGCCCGGCCTGACGATATGACTCTCGATAAGGCCGGTTTATAGCCCGGTTTCAGGAGGGCTTTGGCTTGTCTTTGGCCATTACGGAATCGTCATCCGAGCGGGTGGTCGCCGGGGTTGCGGGGGCGTTGCCCGGTGCTGAGGCCGGGCTGGCGTCGGGTGTGGCGACAGGTGCGGCAATGGGGCCGGCGAACTGCGGGTAGTCCTTCAACATGCTGTTGCCGAACAGCGGTTTATAAACGCCCTGATGGCAGGTGGCGCAGTTGAGCTTGGGGTTGTCACCGAGCGGGCCGTGCCGCACGGGTGGGAAGGTGGAGGACAGCGGATCGAGATAGCTGTGGTTGAGATCGCGCACCATGCGGATGCCGTACCAAGCGGTGACGCGCGGCGGCGCACTGGCTTCCCACGAGGCGAACGAACGCGAGTTGTGGCAGTAGGTGCAGTTGACGCCGAGCGATTCGCTCATGTGCATCATCAGCGCATAAGTCCACTCGGTCTGCTTGATCGATTTTCGATCGCCAGAGGGCAGCGCAGTGTTGGAGATCACGCGGATGTCGTTGGCGTCGGCGGTGCTACTGTCGAGGAACGTAGTGAAGGGATCGTAAGGCAGCGAGGTGTATCCAGTGGCCGGCGATGGCATGTTCTGACCGCCGTGATTGCCGGCTTCATCCGCAGTCTCCGGGCCGGGATCGGTGAACCAGATGTTGGCCGGTACCGGTTCGCCGCGATGGCAGGTGTAGCAGGTGACGCCAGTGGCGGCGACATGCGTTTTCCAGTCGGCATTGATGTGCTGGGTCATCTGCAACATGCGCCGCGCGACGACCTTGGTGTACAGCTCATCGGAGGCCATGTTGGCGGTGTTGTGGCAATACGCGCAGCCCTGCTTGGGTGCGACCCAGGAAGTCATTGCCAGCATGGTGCGGGTGAATTCGCCGGTGCTTAAATTGCCCAACACCTGCACGTTCTTGAACACCGAACCGGCAGCCGGGCCGCCGCCGGGCAGTTGCGGCAGCGCCACGGGAATCGCGTTCGCTGCCTCCTGGTCTTTGACGATGCGCGGGTTATAGACCAAGCCTTGGGCCACCCCGCGATAGCCGCGCTGGATGGTGTCGGTCGGCGGCCGTTCGCAGCCGCTGAGAATGGCGAGGATGACTCCAAACGCCAGTAATTGCGGGAGCCTGCGCGAGCCTGTGTCGATTACCCGGCGATTGATGAAGCCACGGATCGCAGAACCGTTCATGGCTTGCCTGCCGGCAGCGAGGCGGGATCGACCAGCATCGGGAACACCTGTGGATACGAGGCGACAATATGATGCTTCACCGCCCACAGGAACCAGTTGTCCACCGCAGTGCCGGTGAGCAGAATGCCGATGCCGCCGGTCAAGGGGCACAGCACGGCGAACCACCAACCCCAGCGATGGATCGATTCCATCGTGGCGTTGAAGCCCATCGTCCAGCGCCAGAACAAGGCGGCGCGTTCGGAAGCCGTGCCGCGATCGGCGATCTGTTCGAGTTCACGCTCGCCGCCGTAACGGCTCACGGCGAGAATGGTCGCGCCGTGCATGGCGAACAACAGGGTTGCGCCGTACAGGAAGGCGATTGACAGCATGTGGAACGGGCAATAGAACAGGTTGCCATAGCGCAGGGAAAACGCGCCGACCCAATCGAGATGCGGGAAGATTCCGAACGGCACTGCTTCGCCCCAGCTGCCCATCATCACCGGCCGGATAAAGCCGAGCACCAGATAGAGCCAGATGGCGGAGGCGAACGCCCAGGTGGTGTGCGTGCCCATGCCATGCGCCTTGGCTCGGCGATGCATGCGCACGCACCAGAGGATCAGCGAAGTGGTGAGGCAGAAGCCGGCGATCAGCCACCAGCCGCCTTCGTTCAGCGGCGGGAAATGCAGGCCATACGCAGGCGGTGGTGGTTCGAGTGCGAGCCACGGCAGCTGGCGTACGAACTGGATCGGATCCCAGTTTACCGAGGCCCACATATTCAGGCCGATGATCTCGAACGCGATGAAGCCGAACAACAAGGACGTGAGGCCGGTCCACCCAAGATAGATCGGCCCGACCTGCGCATCGCCGAAGATGCCGAGCAGATGCACAAAGAAAGGCTTACCAAAGCGGCCGCCAGTGCCGCCGTCTGCCGGTAGCGGCACGCCTGCATAAGCCGGTGCGCGAACCTGCACGCGGGTAAAGATATTTTGATACTCAGCCATGACCGTATCCTCCCGAAGTATTTTCGTTATGACCAGATTGGAAGATTGAGCCACCAGGTCCACCATTCCGGCCAGCCGTGCGTCCAGAAAGGTCCACTGATGATGATGCAGACGGCACTCCAGAAACCCGCGCTGAGTGCCAGGAATAATCCCAGGCGATGAATACCGAGCGTGCCGATCGAATAACCGACCGCATCGCGGAAGAACGTATTCTCATGCTCGGAGGTTTTCATCGGCTCGCCCTTCTGCGGGTTGGCCGCCGAGAGAATCAAGGAGCCGTGCAGCGAGAGTGCGAATACCGTCGCAAAGAAGAAGCTCACCCCCAGCATGTGCGCGGGGTTGTAATGGAAATTCAGATACTGATAACCGGTGTTGGAAACCCAGTCGAGATGGCTGGTGATGCCATAAGGAAAACCGTGACCCCAGGCGCCGAGCAGCACCGGACGAATCACCGTCAAGGACACATACGCGAAGATCGCCACCGCGAATGCGAATGGCACATGCAGGCCAATGCCAAGTTTGCGGCAGATTTCCACTTCCCGCAGCGCCCACGAAACAAAAGAGCCGATGGCGCAGATGGTGATGATCTGCCAGAGCCCGCCCTGATTCAGCGGCGCCAGACTCAGGCCATAGGAAAGATCCGGCGGAGCGATACTGATCTGCCAGAGATTCCAGGTCGGCCCCTGTGAAGCGCCATAGACGATCAATGCGGTACCGAGCGAAGCAAAGAACGCAGTGGTGACGCCGAAGAAACCGACGTAAAACGGACCGACCCAGAAGTCGAACAGATCGCCGCCGATCAGAGTGCCTCCGCGGACTCTATATTTTCTTTCAAAGCCAAGCATGGCCATAACGTCACATCCTCCGGTCTGTCAGCACTGCGATAAACTCTGGAAAAAAACCGCGATAACCGCGATCACTTCATTGCTCCTTCGAGCAGCGAACGGAGTGGAGTGATTTGCTCCACACCCGCCCGCCGACGAATCCCGCTTGATACTAAGGTGTCGGCGCAGACGCCGACGCCGGCAACGACGAGTACTGCGCCGCTGACGCGTGATGCACACCTCCGATCCAGTTGAAACGGTCGGTTCCAAGCAGGATGAAGTGAATCAGCAGAGCCAGTACGAACAGGAACGTGAACAGTGCCACCAGCGTTCTGCGCGGATCGAAAAGAAGCCAGATTTTCCACATGATTCTTGCCTCCTTTAGGTCAATAACACCGTTGCGTATTGAGCGACGTGATGCATCGCTGCGGCCGCGCCATCGAGCATCGCCGTTTTGCTTCCACCCACCAGCCACGGCCGCCATTGCCACACCAGGAAGTGCGCAATGATTGCAACGACAGTGAAGATGATGAAGCTGGTGATGAAGATGCCGTGGAACTCTTTTGCCTCCTTTTCAGTCAGCCCGGATAGCGATCCGGTCCTTTCTTCAGCCATATCCAAACCCTCCAATCAGGCCTTGCGGCCGTTACCGCGCATATCCCGCGCGGCAAGGATCAACACGAGCGAGAAGCTCTCACCACGATTGACTCTTAACGCAGCCATGAATATCACTAATAGCATTACTAATAACTCCACTAATAGCCTTATTCATCGACTGATATTTCATGCCGTCTCCATCTGATTTTCCAAACCCAGCGCGTGCCTCAGGCGTGCGCAGCTAATCTCCACTTCTCCGGCCTTGCGCGCCTCGTGTTCGGTCTTGTCCCGAATTCGTTTGGCTGATGAAATTCGGACGAGCACCGGCTGTGCTTCGAGCATTTCATCGAGCAGGGCCTTGGCATCGTCCAGCCACGGCAGCTCCGCGATCAGGCGCGAAGGCGTGGCTTCGATCTTGTCCATTTCGGTAGCCAGCGGCAGGATATGGAACAGCGCATCGAATAGCGCGTTGCAGAATTCCTGGATGATGTAAGTCGCACCCGAGTAGCCCATGAACGGCGTGCCGGTATGACGGCGGATGATCGCACCAGGAAACGAGGCCGGCACATAGCTGGCGCGTGCGCCACACTCGGCCAGATACATGCGCTCGTTGAAGCTGCCGAACATCACCAGCGGCGTTTTCTCTTTCACCAGTTTCCGCACGGCTTCGTTATCGGTCTTCGCACCTGCGATGCGCGACACCGCGAAGCTGCACGGCATGCCCATTTCGGTTTCAAGAAAGTTACGGATGCCGCGCGCATAAGTTTCGTTGGCGACTACGGCAAAGCTCGCGGTGCCATAAAAATCCTGCGTCACCGAGCGCCACAAATCCCAGATCGGCTTGATCGTGGTGTGCTTCTCGCGCTCGATGAACGGCTCCGGATCAAGCCCTAATAACTCGCCGAGCTTGCGCAGGAATTTGGTCGTGCTGTGCAGGCCGATCGGTGCCTGCAGGTAAGGTCTTTCTAGCGTTTCGCACAAGGCGCGGCCGAACTCCCGATACATGCAAACATTGGCATCGGCATCGATCAGCCTGGGAATATCGGCCAGATGGCTGCCGAGCGGAAACACCATGTTCACCGTCGCACCGATGCCTTCGATCAGCCGCCGGATTTCGGCGAGATCGCTCGGTGAGTTGAAGGTGCCGTAGATCGGCCCGATGATGTTGACGCGCGGTTTCTCATCCGGCTTGCGAGGTTTGCATTCCGGGATACGCTTGGTGCCGTACTGCGTCCACAGCCAGTTCATTGCGCGGTTCGCGCATTGCCATTGATCTTCATCGATGGTGCGCGGCAGGAAGCGCATCAGGTTGGTGCCCTCGGGCGTGACGCCGCCGCCGATCATCTCGGCGATCGAGCCGGTGACGACGACTGCGGGCAAGTCCGGATCGAGCGTAGCGTGCGCGCGCTTCATCGAACCCTCGGTGCCTTCGCGTCCGAGCTGTTCCTCTGCAAGTCCGGTAACGACGATCGGCAACTCATGCGGCGGCAACGCATCGGTATAATGCAGCACTGAAGTCACCGGCAGGTTTTCGCAACCGACCGGACCGTCGATCACGACTTGTAATCCCTTCACCGCGGTGAAGACATACACCGCGCCCCAGTAGCCGCCCGCACGATCGTGATCGAGCACCAGCATCAGACCGGCTCCTCGACTTTGCTGGCCTTCGCGGCCTTCGCGGCTTTCTTCTTGTACTGCTCGCGGAACTCGGGCCGCGCTTGGGGTTGCTCCTGCCAGACGCCGGCGTTATCGCCCTCGCCGACGCCGGCAAAGAAATCGTCCATCGCGTCGAAGCGCGATTGGTTGGCGAGCGCGGCATTCACTACCATCGCCAGCGAACCCGCACCCGCCGGACCCATCAGCGGCCGCGCGGAAATCAGGTTGGTGAAATACAGCGCCGGTGTGCGTTGCTGCTTCGCGGCCTGCACCACCGGTGTGGTACCGATGGCGAGATCGGGTTTGAACTCGCGCATCGCGGCCAGATCCTGCTCCAGTGAAGCGCGATACTGAACGTGAATGCCCTTCGCTTCGAGCCAGCTGCGATCGTTTTCGCTCCACGGCGTGCGCGGACAAGCCGTGCCGACGTAACGCACATCCGCGCCGCTTTCCACCAGCAGCCGCGCCACCAGAAGCTCCGAACCTTCGTAGCCACTCAAGGTAATCCGCCCTTTGATCGGCATCTTCGAAAGCGCGCCGCGAATCGCCGGCAGGATGCGGTTCTTTGCTGCATCGATCTTGGCCTGTTCGACATTCGCCGCAATTCCAATCGCTTGCAGCCAAGCTTCGGTACCGTCGTAACCAACCGGCGCGGAACCGACGATCGCGCGGCCTGCGGCAACAAACTCCCGCACACTCGCGGTGTAGAAAGGATGCACTGCCGCGACCACCGCGCAATCCAGCGCCGAGTACAACTCGCGCCATTCGCGCGTGGGCACCACCGGTCCGGCGGCAAGTCCCATCGGTTCGAGCATCATGCCGATGCCGACCGGGTCCACCGGAAATACCTCCCCCAGAATACTCACCGTTGGCTTCGCAGCGCGGCCACCGCGCGGCGCGGCAACCGGCCCGGCCTCGGCTTCGGTGCGCGCGTAACGCAGCATCGCGCCGGCGAGCACGTCCTTGGCTTCGGCATGTGTCGGCACGCCAAAACCCGGCACATCGATACCGATGATGCGAACGCCGTTGATCTCACGCGGCAGGATTTGCAGCGGCACACCGCTGGCCGTCGGCACGCACAGATTGATGATGACGATGGCATCGTAGTGCAAGGGATCGGCGAGTTTGTGTACGGCTTCGCGGATATCCTCGAACAGCTTGCCGGTGACCAGCGTTTCCGAGTTGAACGGCACGTAGCCGACCGTGCGGCGCGCGCCATAAAAATGCGAAGTGAATGTGAGCCCGTAAACACAGCATGCCGAGCCGCTTAGCACTGTTGCCGTGCGGCGCATGCGCAGGCCGACGCGCAAACTGCCGAACGCCGGACACATCGATTGCGGCTGATCGTGCGGACCTTTTGGGTAATCTTTCGCATACTGATCGAGCGTGATCGTCTTGCCGGCGGCTTTCGCCGCAGTCAGCATTTGTTCCTTGCCGGAATGGCAGCCCAGCCCGTCGCTTTTCAGCGTTTCCGGATTGGCGATCACAGTCGGCTCGAGGGTAGACATGGGGCGCTTATACCGTGTCGTAAACCACTTCGAGCGAAGCCTTTTTGACTTCGACCTTGCCGCACATATCGAACTCGGTGGCCGGATCAAGCACTACGTCGCGGCCGGTACTGGAAGCCGAGAACAGGCCGAGCAGTTGATCCTGATTCAGCGGCTTCGGCCGCACCGGCAACGAGGTCGCCACGTTCTCCGCAAGCTCCGCGAACAGCGGCCCCCATTGCGTGCCGGGACGGCCGATGATTTCGTAGCTCGCGCTCTTGCGGCGGATGTCGTCGTTCGACGGAATCGTCGCCAGCACCGGAATGCCGACGTTATCGGCAAAGGCTTTCGCTTCGCCGGTGCCATCGTCGCGGTTGATGACCATGCCGGCGACGCCGACATTGCCGCCGAGCTTGCGGAAATATTCCACCGCCGAGCAGACGTTGTTGGCGACGTAGAGCGATTGCAGATCGTTGCTGCCGACGACGATGACCTTCTGGCACATATCGCGCGCGATCGGCAGGCCGAAGCCGCCGCAGACCACGTCGCCGAGAAAATCCAGCAGCACGTAATCGAAACCCCAGTCGTGAAAGCCGAGTTTTTCGAGTGTTTCAAAACCGTGAATGATGCCGCGTCCACCGCAACCACGGCCGACTTCAGGGCCGCCGAGTTCCATGGCGAAGACGCCATCGCGCTTGAAGCAGACGTCGCCGATCTTGATCGCTTCGCCAGCGAGTTTTTTCTTCGACGAGGTTTCGATGATGGTCGGGCAGGCTCGGCCGCCGAATAGCAGCGAAGTGGTATCGCTCTTCGGATCGCAGCCAATCAGCAGCACTTTCTTGCCCTGCTGCGCCATCATGTAAGAGAGATTGGCGAGCGTGAAACTCTTGCCGATGCCGCCCTTGCCGTAGATGGCGATGATTTGCGTTTCCTTCGTCACCGGCGCAGTTGAAACCGCGTCCGGCTCGCGTGCGGCTTCGGCACGCAAATGTGCAGTCAACTCGCTCAAGGGAATGGTGGCCACTGCGCCATCGTGAGGGGCATTCATGAATAAGCTCTCCAATCCAGAACCATCTTCAGGCAGCCGGGATCGCCGAACGCGGTGCGATAAGCACTGTCAGCTTGATCCGCAGGACTGCGGTGTGTGATAAGGCCATCCAGCGAGAGCTGACGGCTTTCGGCGAGCTGGCGAACTGCGGCAAGATCCGCTTCGAGCCATTGCGCGGCGACGCGCAGCCGCGCCTCGCGCATGAACGCCTGCGGAAACGCGAACGACAGACGTTCGCTGTAAAACCCGGCCAGCACGATCTCGCCACCGGTGGCGAGCCGGCCGATCAAACTATCGAGCAGACTGGCATCGCCGCTGACGTCGTAGATCGCGTGGTAATCGGTGCGCGTGTCGATCGCCGGATCGATCACTTCATAGCCTTCGGCACCGATCGCGCGATCGGGATTACGCTCCCACACCACCGGTGGCTTGCCGCCGAGCGCCAGTGTCAACCTTGCCAGCAGCCGACCGAGCACGCCGTGGCCGACGATCAAATCCGGCAGCTGGTGAGCGGCAGGCGTCAGCGCGTGATAGGCCGTGGCTGCCAGTGCCAGCAGCACGGCCTGTTCGCCGAGTTGCTCATCGACGCGATAAGCACGATTGCCGGCGACGATCAAGCGCGAAGCGGCACCGCCGAATAATCCGCGCACGTCGCCGAAGCAGCGCGCGCCAGGAACAAACACGAAATCACCGACCTGACCGCCCGAACGGGCGCCGGCTTCGCGCACGCGGCCGACGGATTCGTAGCCCGGAACCAGCGGATAACCCATGCCCGGAAACGGCGGCATGCGGCCGGTCCACAGCAGGCGTTCGGTACCGGTGCTGATGCCGCTCCAGGCAATGTCGACAACGACATCTTCTTCGCCCGGAGGCGATAGCGCGAGGCTGGTGAGAGCCAAGCGCTCGGGTTGCTCGAAGACGACAGCGACGGCGTTAATTCCATTCTCCCTGCGCGGATGAATCAAGCTTCGGTTTACCGAGCCAACAGCTGGGTACTGGTGTAATTTGTCATTTACAGTTTATGTTGTCAATCTTTTTTGACATTCTTTTTGTAGCTCGTTCTCAAACCACTTCGCCTTTACTTTTTTTGCCGTTACTTGGTCGTGGCGATCATTACGCGCGTCTGCAACGGCATCCGCGTTGCAATCAGGCGTGTTTGCTCGAAGCCGGCCGCTTCAAGCAAGGTGCGAAGCTGTGCCGGTGTGCGCGGCTGTCCACTGCCCATCGCCCACAGGTAAAAGCCGAAATAGGCATCGCCGATCGGCTCGGCGCCGCGCGTTGCAGACATCGGTTCGGCGATCAGCACTACACCGTTTCGCGGCAGTGCGCGCTTGACGCTGCGCAATAGCGCGAGCGCCGCGGCATCGTCGTGATCATGAATCACGCGTACCAGCGAAATGATGTCTGCACCGGCCGGAAGTGCATCGACATGAAAGCTGCCGCCATGCACTTCGCTGCGCGCACTCAAGCCGAGCGCTGCAAGGCGATGGCGCGCACGCTCGGCAACGGCAGGCAGATCGAATAGCATCAGTCGCAGATGCGGCGCACGCACAGCGACTGCCGACAGAAATTTGGCCTCACCACCGCCGACATCCAGAAGGCAGCGATGCTGCCGCAGCGGATAGGCAGCCAGAATTTCCTCAGCCACCAGCGGCTGCGATGCGGACATCAAAACGCTGTAGTCGGCGACCTGCGCAGCTTGCAGATCCGCATCGCCAGAAGATCGGGCGTAAGCCCAGTAAGCACCCAGCGCCGAATCACGCGGACCTTCGCGCAGCAGCGCTACCGGATCGCGTAAATCTGCGTATAGCATGGCGTGATGTTCGATCATCACCTTGATTGCATCGTTGCCGACCATCGGTGCGCCGAGCGCGCCGAGACAAAAACGTCCATCGCGCGTCAATGCCAGCAAACGCAGGGATACAGCGGCGTTGAACAATCGCAGGCTTGCATCCATCGGCAGATCGAGCCGCTGCGAAAGTGCCACTGCGCTCAGCGGACCTTCGGCAAGAGTCTCGAACAGATTCAGCCGCACGCAAGCGTAAAGAATTTGCGAGTAGACGAAGCCGGCGCAGAGATCGAATAGCTGGCGCGCGCGACGCTGCGCAATCGGCCGCGTCAACGGAAAAGCTGCGGCCCAGCGGCGGAAACGCTCACTCGCCAGTAGTGCATTGCAGCGCGCACGAAACCAGTCGAACCCGTTGCGGGTGACTGACTCTGCCACGACGCTGGAAGTGCTCTGCAATGCCGGCCCTGAAGCGGACTTGCTACGCAATGCCGAGCTTGAGTCCAGACTTCAGCTCAGGCAGCGGCGCGTAGTTCTTTCGGCAACAGGCCCTGCGATTCCATCACGATAATCGCGCGCAAATCGGCAGCGCCGGGACAATCGGGAATCGACGCGATCGCTCCAGCCACCAGATTTTCGAGCCGCTGGATCGCGCCGCTCATACCGAGTTCGCGCATCGCGTTGGGCCGGCCGAGGTCCGCATCACGGCCGATCGGCTTGCCGATTTCGAGCGGATTGCCGGCCATGTCGAGGATGTCATCCGCGACCTGATACGCCTCGCCGAGACCTTCGCCGAGTGCGCGCCAGACTTCAGGTTGACCGCATCCCGCAGCAGCGGCACCGGCCATCGTTGCGGCCGCGAACAGGGCGCCGGTTTTGGAACGCTGATACTGCGACAAGGACACCCGCGACTCGCATTCCCAAGCCTGCCCGGCGACGATTCCCGCGCCCGCACTGACCGAACGGCCGATAATCTGAAGCAGCGGAGCCAGACGTTGCGGCGAGTTGACCGCAGCCTCGGCCAGCAGCTGAAACGACATGACGATCAGCGCATCACCGGCCAGCACCGCCAACCGCTCGCCATGCGCGCGATGCACGGATGGCTTGCCGCGCCGCATTGCTGCGTTATCGAAACAGGGCAGATCGTCATGCACCAGCGAAGCACAATGCAGCAGTTCGATCGCGCTCGCGGCGGCATCGGTGAGCGAGGCATCGTCCTCGCCATTGGCATGCGCTACCGCCAGACAAAGTCGCGGGCGGATGCGCGCACCGCCGGGAAAAACTGCGTAATTGAGCGCTGCGGCGAGAAGCGGCGGACATCCGTTGGACTCCGCCGATTCCAGGGATGCCTTCAAGGCTTTTTCGATTCGAGTCGTCGCCGTCATGTTGTGCGCCCCTCTGGTTTCGGATGATGCGTCTATGTGTAATTTATTTGAGACAGTTTTATTTGTCATGTAAATTAGACACACTATTCCGATAAGTCAAACCCGATCCCCGCTCGGGTGCCAACGAATCTGCGCCGGAAAATCTCCACAGGGCCGAAAGTCATGCGCAGTAAACGAGTCGTGGTGATCGGAGCAGGCATTGGCGGCTTGGTGGCAGCGCTCGATCTCGCTGCGCAAGGCATCGAGGTTTGCGTGGTTGAGCGCGCGGCGCAGGCGGGCGGAAAATTACGCGAAATGAATGTTGGCGGCGCGGCGATCGACGCCGGGCCAACCGTGTTCACGATGCGCTGGGTGTTCGATCAGCTGTTCGACGACGCTGGCGAGGATTTCTCTGCGCACCTGAAATTGCGCCCTGCCGAAATTCTTGCGCGCCACGCCTGGAGCATCGACGAGCAGCTCGATCTGCACGCAGACCTTCACCAATCGGCGGCCGCGATCGCGGATTTCGCTGGCGGCGCGGAAGCCGCGCGCTATCTCGAATTCGCCCAGCGCGCGCGACGTATTTATCAAACGCTGGAGCTGCCATTCATTCGCTCCGAGTGCGCCAGCCCGCAAGCGCTGGTGCGCGCACTCGGCACACGGCGCTTGCCGGAACTTTGGCAGATCAGCCCGTTCACCAGCCTGTGGCGCGCGCTCGGCGAGCATTTTCACGATCCGCGATTGCGCCAGTTGTTCGGCCGTTACGCGACCTATTGCGGCTCCTCGCCGTTCCAGGCGCCGGCCACGCTGATGCTGGTGGCGCATGTCGAGCAGGAAGGCGTCTGGCTGGTCGAAGGCGGCATGCGGCGCCTGGCTGCGGCCGTCGAAACAGCTGCGACAAAGCTAGGTGCGACGTTCCGTTATGGCGCCGACGTGCGCGAAATCGTCGTCACGAAAAATGCAGCGCGCGGGGTGCGCCTCGCCAGCGGCGAATTGATCGAGGCCGATGCCGTGATCGTCAACGCCGATGTTGCGGCCATCGCCGATGGCCATTTCGGCCTCGCTGCTGCGCGCGCCGTGCCGCGAGTTTCCCGCGCAGCACGTTCGCTATCCGCTGTCACCTGGGCGATGCTCGCGCAGACTGCAGGCTTTCCATTATCGCGTCACAACGTGTTTTTTTCGCGCGACTACAACGCCGAGTTCGACGACATTTTCAAGCGCAGACGTCTGCCGCGTTCGCCGACGGTTTATGTCTGCGCGCAGGATCGTTGCGATAACGACACGCACGCCGCGGCAGGCCCGGAACGTCTGCTCTGTTTAATCAATGCGCCCGCCAATGGCGACGCGCAGCCAGTCGACACCAGCGAGATCGTACAATGCCATGCCCGAATTTTCGATCACCTGCGAAGCTGCGGCCTGACGATAAAACATCAGCCGGAAGCAACGCAGATGACGACGCCGCAGGATTTCAATCGACTGTTTCCGGCGACTGGCGGCGCACTGTATGGACCGGCGACACACGGCTGGCAAGCCTCGTTTGCACGACAGGGCGCGCGCAGTCGCATTGCGGGGATTTATCTCGCGGGGGGCAGCACGCATCCTGGGCCGGGCGTGCCGATGGCGGCGCTCTCGGGCCGCAACGCGGCAACCAGCCTGATCGCGGACTGGGCTTCGACCGGCTCGTCCCGCCGTGCGGCTATGCCTGGTGGTATCTCGACGCGCTGAGCGACGATGGACGTTATGGCATCACGCTGATCGCGTTCATCGGCAGTGTGTTCTCGCCTTACTACGCATGGTCGCGGCGGCATGGCAGCGCCGATCCCAATGACCATTGCGCAATCAACATCGCGCTCTACGGTCCCGGCCGTAAACGCTGGGCGATGACCGAACGGCGCCGCGGCAGCCTGCATCAAACGCCGAACTCGCTCGGCATCGGCCGCAGCGCATTGTCGTGGGATGGCGATGCACTCACCATCGATATCGATGAGATCACCGCACCGCTGCCTTCGCGTCTGCGCGGACGCATCAGGCTGCATCCGAATGCGCTGGTGAATTACCAGACTGCGATCGATCCCGATGGTCTGCATCGCTGGCGGCCATTGGCACCCTGCGCGCGCGTGCAGGTGCAGTTGCAATCGCCATCGCTTGGCTGGCTAGGCTCCGGCTATCTCGATTCAAACTTCGGCACAGCGCCTCTGGAAGACACACTTAGCTACTGGCATTGGTCGCGTGCGGAACTGCGCGATGGCACCGCCGTGCTGTACGACATCACCCCGCGCGCCGGCAAAAAAACCTCATTGGCGATGCGCTTCGATCGACGCGGCGAAATCTCCCACTTCGCACTACCACCGCAGCCTACCCGGCTCGCCAACAGCGCCTGGGGCATCGGCCGCAGCACCCGCGCCGACAATCAGGATTCGCAGATCACGCGCACACTCGAAGACACGCCTTTTTATGCACGCTCGGTGCTCTCGTCACGCCTGCTTGGCGAGCGCGTCGTCGGCATCCACGAAAGCCTCAACCTGAATCGCTTTCGCAGCCTCTGGGTGCAAGCGATGCTGCCATTCCGGATGCCGCGCGCGCGGGGTTGAGGTTGGCTACACACATTTTCAGCCTGGCAGAGCGCCGCGCGGACGATTGGTCGCTGCGTATCGCCGAATCGGTGCCGGGGGCTTCTTGTACACCGTTTGCCCGCCCTGAAGTTGTTGGACGACCAGCCGCTATGCCGTATCGTGAGCTCGCCGTCATTTGGGTAAG
>CAJCJH010000047.1 GCA_903970615.1 Rhodospirillales bacterium | reverse complement strand
TATCGGGTGCGGCGATCGACACCGTTGCTACCTGATCCGAAGGTTTGCACGTGACCAATAGACCGCTGACAGCGCAAGTGGTCAAGGCGCCGCCGTTGGCGGTTGAAGGCCCATCGAATGCGATTGCGGCCGAGCTGACAGCAATGGCTCCCGCACTTAGCAGGCCGGTTGCGATAAATTTGTAGGCAGTCTTGTTCATTTGAAATATCCTCATGCAGTGAAACACATAGTGGTCGGAGGCGCTCGAAAGCGCCAACCAGATTGCACTTCGGAGGAAGGGTTATCTCGCCCAGGATAGACCGGGCAGAGACAGTGCGATCGACAGAAGTGATCGGCAAGGCCGCAATTCAGCGGCGGTGCGAACGAAGTTTTTTCGCTCTTGAATAAGAACATGCGGACTGCGGAAAGTTTCCTTGCTGCCATTGCCTTTAACGGGCAGGAATTTACACTGCAAAGGCCGGGATCTTCGTATACGAAGACGGCCGTCCTCCTCTACAGGGATCGCGTTCATCGTGTACAGAGTTCCCGCGCCTTCTATATACAGATCGCAGTCATCGTATGTAAGGTTCGTGGTTTTTATATACAGGTTCCCGATCTTCGTACACACAGTTCGCGTTCCTTGGATAGAAAGGTCGGGATCATCGTATACAGAGGTTACGATCTTCGATATCAATGATCGCGGTCTTCGTATACAAAGTTTGCAGTCCTTTTATACAGGGATCGCTTACCCTGTATGCAGAATTCAGGAGCGTTACGCTTACGTCTGCTCAATGTGCAGGCTGATAATGCTATAGATTTATAATTCGCCCAGGTCAATCGTGTCTTGGGAAATTGATCTGCCTTGCTATTTCGGCATTATTAAATAAATTCAGGAAGTTTCCCGATGCGTTCCTGCGTTGAACCGCCATTACGAGTCCGCTTCACGCCTTATTTGATTCAATGGGTTGGCTTTCATCTCCGATACCGCTTTCACACAGCTCGTCTAAGCGTTAAGCCGCAGCGGGTATTCGTATCAGTTTCTGCAAATAGTTAAACCACCATCTACCAGGCTACTGCTGAAAAGGAGAACACTGTGAACGAGTCCCTTCGCCTTAAATACCTCCGAATTGCGCTGGTATTAGTGGGTATTACGTTTATCGTCGGCATCTATCTGCTGATGATTGTCTGGCCATCCGGCTGGACGTGGCACACCGGCCATTCCGATTACCCTCTGATGATCGTGGGTATTTACGCAACGCTGGGTGTATTTCTGCTTCTGGCTTCCCGCAATCCTCTGGCTCATCTCAGCCTGATCTGGTTCACGATCTGGTCCAGCGTGGTGCATGGCGCAATCATGGCTTTCCAGGCATTGGCTGGTCCGATGAATCATGGTCATCTCATAGGAGACGTACCGGCACTCTTCATCGTGGCGGCCGTGCTGGCAGTACTGACCCCCAGAGGCCAAAGCGCTGCTGCTCAAGCAGGCTGATTCAATCGTCGAGGCCTCATTCAAGCGAACCCAATCAAAATGGCTTCGTCAGAAAATCCTGAAGAATGGCAGGTAACTGATCCGGTTTTATTGCGCCCAAGGTGAAGTTGCGCCGATCATGTGCGCCTTCGATCTCGCCTGAATTTGCAGATGCCAATGACGCTGTCTCCGCATTGTTATGACGACGCCAGCCGTGCGGCGGTTTATCGTGCGATTTACGAGCGCCGTGATATGCGGCATTTCCTGCCGCGGCCAGTGGACCCGGAAACCTTCCGCAGAATCCTGCAGGCGGCGCATGCCGCACCCAGTGTGGGTTTGAGCCAGCCGTGGCGTTTCGTCCGCATCACCTTGCCCGCGCTGCGCAGGCAGATTTACGAACTGGTGCAGCTGGAGCGCTTGCGCACTGCGAATGCGCTGGGCGAACGCCATGCGGAATTTTTGCGCTTGAAGGTGGAAGGCATCCTCGATTGCGGCGAACTGCTGGTGTGCGCGGCGCAGGATGGCGGCACCGAAGAAGTGTTCGGCCGCCTGTCGATGCCGCAGATGTCGCTGGCATCGGTGGCCTGTGCGATTCAAAACCTGTGGCTGGCGGCACGCGCCGAAGGGCTGGGAATGGGCTGGGTTTCGATGTTCGATCCGCAGGCATTGGCGAACCTGTTGAAGCTGCCTGAGGATGTGCAGCCGGTTGCGGTACTGTGCATCGGCCATGTCGCCGAGTTCTATCCGGCGCCGATGCTGACGCTGGAAAACTGGCGCAGCGCGCGGCCGTTGAAGGAACTGGTCTACGAGAATACTTTCATTCCGGCAAGCACCGACGAGGCTGCCGAACACATTTCCGACAAGTCGCCGCTAGCGGCGAAATAGAGCTTCGATCGCGGCGACTCCGCCTCGTTTTTTAGCAGCATCCCACTGCGTTTTTGCTGCGTTTTTGCGGCCATCGTCGCCGGCGTTTGCTGACGATTCGTTCAGCTGCGAGATTTAATATTTCCGCCATTTTTGTGCAATGCAGCGGCGGCATTCTTTGAACCTAATAATTCCTAAATCAAGGGTTTCAAAGCCATGAAAAAAACCATCAGCGACAAGGATGCGTTCAATCCTTCGCGCCGCCGGCTGCTGGCTGGGCTTGCCGCGTCCACTGCCGGCGCGGTGGCGCTGGCAGCCTGCCATAGCGGCGCAAATTCGGCCGACGATGGCACCGCTGCAGCTTCCAGCACCGGCGGCTCGGCGGCACCCGGCGGCAGCTCGAGCACATCGGGCAGCAGCGCAAGCGGTTCAAGCGTGGCGATGGGCACTGCGACGCCGGTGGGCTCGTCTGCGCTGCCCGATCCCTCCACCACCGGCATCAAGCAGATCGTCGTGGTGATGATGGAGAACCGTTCATTCGATCACTATCTCGGCTGGCTGCCGGGTGCGGATGGCATGCAGGCTGGCCGCAGCTTCGTCGACAACAAAGGCGCCACGCAGACCAGCTATCGCCTGACCGATTTCCAGAACTGCGCGAGCGCCGATCCGGATCACAGCTATGAAGGTGGCCGTATTGAACTGGATAACGGCACGATGGATGGCTTTCTGAAAACCACCGGCACGGTACCGCCGGATACTTTCCCGATCGGTTACTACGAGCAGGCCGACCTGCCATTTCACGGACAGGCCGCGCCGGATTGGACCGTCTGTGATCGCTACTTCTGCTCGATTCTGGCTGAGACTTATCCGAACCGTTTCTACATGCACTCGGGCCAGACCAGCAAATTGCATAACTCGGATGCGCCGACCACGACCACACTGCCGACCATCTGGGACGCGCTTAAAGCCAAGGGCGTCAGTGGCAATTATTACTACAGCGATATTCCCTTCGTGGCCGAATACGGCACTACCTATCTGGATATCTCACTGCCGTTCGCCACTTTTCTGGTGCAGGCGGCATCTGGCACGCTACCCGCGGTTTCGTATGTTGATCCAAGCTTTCTCGGCGAAGGCAACGGCGTTTCGCACGACGATCATCCGTTGGCCGATATCCGCAACGGTCAGGCCTTCATGAATCAGATCTACAACGCGGTCACCAGTAGCCCGCAATACGAAAGCACGCTGCTGATCTTCAATTACGACGAATGGGGCGGCTTTGCCGAGCATGTAGTGCCGCCGTTCGCGCCGGTGTCGGCGGCCGAAAGTGCGCTTGGTAACGATGGCCGCCTCGGCTTCCGCATTCCGAACATCATCGTTGGGCCGCGCGCGAAGCGTCAGACGGTCGATCACACCGAGTTCGATCACACTTCGGTCTTGAATCTGATCTGCTGGCAATTCGGGCTGGATTCCTCGTTCTATCCGCGCTCAGCCAGTTCCAACAATCTTGCGCTTGCTCTCGATCTGGTCAACCCGCCGAATCTTTCCACGCCGCCCAGCTACACCGTCGGCAGCGGTCCTTTCGGTACCGAATGCGATCTGTCTTCGCTGCTGCCGGCAGGCACCGGCCTGGATCAGATCGATGCCGTTTCGCGCACGCGCGCGGCACATATTCTGGACTTGCAATCGCTCAAGACCAAGGCGCAGCGCCTCGGTTTCACGGTTTATTGACCCAAGGCTGATCGATGAGATGCAGCCGGGCGACGCGCAAACGCGCGCTCGGCGCATCCTCAGGATTTACGGCAGAATCGCGAATAAATCGCTGGCCAATCGGCAGCAACTTCATTGCCGATCGGTCGTCAATCTGCCGCCTTCAAGTCTTCGGCAAAGTCACGCCGCGCTGACCTTGATACTTGCCGCCGCGATCGCGGTAGCTGGTCGCGCAGATTTCATCCGACTCCAGAAACAGCATCTGCGCCACGCCTTCGTTGGCGTAAATCTTCGCCGGCAGCGGCGTCGTATTGCTGAATTCCAGCGTCACATGGCCCTCCCATTCCGGCTCCAGCGGCGTGACGTTGACGATAATTCCGCAGCGCGCGTAGGTGCTCTTGCCGAGGCAGATCACCAGTGTCGATCGCGGAATGCGGAAATATTCCACCGTGCGGGCTAGCGCGAAGGAATTCGGTGGAATGATGCAAACATCCGCCTTCACATCGACAAAGCTGCGCTCGTCGAAATTCTTCGGATCGACGATGGTCGAATTGATGTTGGTAAAAATCTTGAACTCATCGGCGCAGCGCACGTCGTAGCCGTAACTCGAAGTGCCATAGCTGACAATTTTCCCGCCGCCGTTGGCGCGTATCTGCCCGGCCTCGAACGGCTCGATCATGCCGGTTTCGCGCGCCATGCGGGTAATCCACAAATCGGATTTGATGCTCATCTTCAGTCGCTTTGTTTTGAGATTGACGAATTATTGCAGGTCGAGCGACTCCACCCAGACCAGTTCGCAGGCACCGGCACCGGTGTCGTCGCGCGTCAACGAACTGCGGATGCTCCAGCCGCTCGCGCTTTGCACTTCCACCAGCTCGCCGCTGAGCGTAATCAGATTTCCCGCGCGCACCTGTTTCAGGCGATGAGCGACGGCGGCTGTAGCCGGAATCAGATGCATGTTGGCGCTATGCGTTTCGATCTCCCTGCGCGGAATCACGAACGCAGCGGTATGCCAGAAATAGAAGCGATCGCTCTGCTCGATGCCGATCGTCGCCAGCACTGCCGAATCCGACATGCGGCCCCAGCCGAGTGCGAGGTCGGTTGGCACCAGACGCGACAGACGATCCAGATGATAATTTTCCCGATGCAGCACGCGCGCCGTCAACGCGAATTGCGCGAGCGGATGGATTTCAAAGCCGTGGAACTGGAAGCTCGCAGCATCGGCATCGAGCGCGGTCTGCTGCGGCACATCCGGCGCAAGAACACCCGGCTGCCGCACGATCTCGCGCTTGGTCCATGAGTCCCAAGCGCCGTAGACGCAAGCAGTTACGGCGATCCACAGCCACGGCACCGGTTGCGAGAAGAACCCGCGCATGCGCGCGATCAGCGGATGAAGACGGGCACGTCTTTAGTCATCCACACTGCTGATGACCGGAAAATCCAGCTGCGCCACGGCGCCATAAGCGAGGCGTGCGGCCGCGAGTCTGGCGATGTGCCGATAGCGCTGCGCGAGCGCTCCATCCGGCTCGGCCGCCACCGTCGGCTTGCCGGAATCGGCCTGCTGGCGGATGCGGATATCGAGCGGCAGGCTGCCGAGCAATTCGGTACCGGCCTCGCGCGCCAGACGATCGCCGCCGCCACTGCCGAAAATCGCTTCCTCGTGCCCGCAATTCGAGCACAGATGCGTGCTCATGTTTTCAATTACGCCGAGCACCGGGATGCCGACCTTGCGGAACATTTCCAGACCTTTGCGCGCATCGAGCAAGGCGATGTCCTGCGGTGTGGTGATGATGAGGCTGCCGGCCACCGGAATTTTCTGCGACAGCGAAAGCTGGATGTCGCCAGTGCCCGGCGGCAGATCGACCACCAGATAATCCAGCGCATCCCACATCGTTTCAGTGAGCAGCTGCCACAGCGCTTGCGTCGCCATCGGCCCGCGCCAGATCGCCGGCTGCGAAGTCGTATCCATCAAAAAACCGATCGACATCGCCTGCAAACCGAGCGCCAGAATCGGCCGCATGCGCTTGCCGTCGGGCGACGTCGGCCGATCCGAACTGCCGAGCATCAACGGTTGGCTCGGACCGTAGATATCCGCATCGAGCAGGCCGACGCGCGCACCATCAGCCTGCAGAGCCAGCGCCAGATTCACCGCCGTGGTGGATTTGCCGACGCCGCCCTTGCCAGAGGCCACGGCCAGAATATTTTTTACACCCGGCAGCGGCTGTAAATTCTTTTGCACCGCCTGCGCGATGACTTCCGAGTCGATCTGTATCTCGACGGATATTCCCGGCAACTGCGCCGCCAGATGCGCCCGCAATGCGGCGATCATCGTCGCGCGGCAATCGCCGACATGAAAGCCCAGCGATAATCGAGCGTGCTCGCTGGCCGCATCCACCTCGATCGGAATGGCCGCGGAAGCGAGGTCGCTTCCGATCAGCGGTTCGACATAACTGGCGATTGCAGCGGTAACGGCGGCGGCTGAAAACATCGAAATCTTTGGACGGGCGTGGAGGCGGTTCAGGGCGCGAAAGTCTAGCACCGCAAGGCCGCGATTCCCGCCGGCTCATCCGAAACTCAGGAAGCCATCGTGATCTGCCCGAGCCGTTCGGTGAGCTTGAGATTTTCGCGGTAATCGATCGGCACGCCGATGATCGCCGGGCCTGATTGCGCATGGGCTTCGGCCAGCACACCCGGAAGTTCTGTGGCACTGGTCAGCGTTTTACCCCAGCAACCAAAGGCATCTGCGAGCTTTTCAAAATCCGGATTGCCGAAACGCATGTCGAAATGCCGGCCGAATTCGTTCTGCTGTTTCCAGGAAATCAAGCCGTAGTCGCCGTCGATCCAGACCATGATGACGATGTTGAGCTTGAGCCGCACCGCGGTTTCGAGATCCTGCACGTTCATCAAAAATCCGGCATCGCCACAGATCGCCATCACGCGTTTTTCCGGGCAAGCCAGCTTGGCGCCGATCGCGCCCGGCAAGGCAAAACCCATCGAGCAGAAGCCGTTCGAGATCAGGCAGGTGTTCGGTTCGTCACTCGGATAATAACGCGCGATCCAAAGCTTATGCGCGCCGACATCGGACAACAAAATATCCGCAGCGCCCATGAATTCACGCACATCCCACAGCACTTTCTGCGGCTTCAGCGGAAAACTGACGTCGTCTTTTTCGCTGGCGTGATCGGCGAGAATTCGCGCGCGTAATTCCTGCCAGGTGCTGATCGAATTCAGCGGCAGACGCTCGTCGTAATCGCGTTCGAGCGCGACATTGAGTTGCCACAAGGCATCCGCGATATCGCCAACCACATCGACCGCGACGGTGTAGTCCATGTCGATTTCCGCCGGCAGAAAATCGATATGGATGATTTTCTTGTCGCGCCGGGCGTTCCAGAAACGCGGGCTGTATTCCACCAGATCGTAGCCGACGACGATGACGACATCGGCTTTTTCCATCGCCCAGTTGGCGTAGTCCTTCGATTGCAGGCCGATCGTGAACAGGTTGTGCGGATCGTCGCGCTTCAAGGCACCCTTGCCCATGAACGTGTTGAACACCGGGCTGCCGACCGAGTGCGCGAGCCGCCGCAGCTGCTGCACCGCACGCTTCCGCAGCGCGCCGTTGCCCGCCAGGATCACCGGATTTTCCGCCGCGACGATAGCGGCCACTGCCTGCTCGATCGCCTTGTGATCGGCCGCCGAACGCCGCGTCTTGTAAACCTTCATCGGCACGCCTTCGACTTCGTGCTTGGCGATATCTTCCGGCAGTTCGACCACGCAGACGCCGGGCTTTTCGGTGCCGGCCAGCTTGAACGCCTTGCGCACGATTTCCGGTATCGATGCGGCGTCGATCACCGACTGCGCCCATTTCGAGATCGGCCGCATCATCGCAATCGCGTCGATGTTCTGATGGCTTTCCTTGTGCAGCCGCGCGGTCGAGCCTTGGCCGATGATCGCCACCACTGGCGAGCGATCGAGATTCGCATCGGCAAGACCGGTGACGAGATTGGTCGCGCCCGGCCCGAGCGTGGAAAGGCACACACCGGTGCGGCCGGTGAGGCGGCCATAAACATCCGCCATAAACGCGGCGGCCTGCTCGTGGCGGGTGAGGATGAAACGGATTTTTGAGTCGAGCAAGGAGATCATCAGATCGGCATTCTCTTCGCCGGGAATACCGAAAATGTATTCGATCCCTTCCGCCTCCAGACATTTGACGAACAGATCTGAAGCCTTGATTATATTGCCACGCAGCGGACTTGAAGCCTCCATTCGATCTATCCTTTCAGTTCCGGCGACTTCATTACCAGCATTTTTCTGATCTGCATTTCGTGCAGCGTATAGGGCACGCCACCGACGCCATAACCGGAATGCCGAGCTCCGGCGAACGGCATCCAGTCCACACGAAACGCGGTGTGATCGTTGACCATGATCGCAGTGCCATCGAGCTGCTGGTAGCAGCGCAGCGCGGTGTCGATCGAGCGCGTGAAAACCGCCGCCTGAAACGACACATCGAGACTGTTGGCGCGCGCGATCGCATCGTCGATATGGTCGAAACCATAGATGCAGACCAGTGGACCGAACACTTCGGCGGTGGACACTTTCGCATCCTGCGGCGGATCGACCAGCACGGTCGGCGCGTAAGTGGTGTTGGAGATGGTCTTGCCGCCGGTCGTGAGTTTCGCGCCAGCTTGCACGGCTTCGTCGATCCATTTGCCGACACGCTCCACTTCCGCTGGCGTGATCAGCGCGCCGACTTCGGTATCGGGCAAGGTCGCGTCGCCCACTTTCAGTTTTTCGACCGCGGCGCTGAACTGCTCGACGAATTTTTTCAGGATCGGCTTCGCCACGTAAACGCGCTGCACCGAAACGCAAACCTGGCCGGCGTGGTAGTAGCCGCCTTTCACCAGCGCCGGAATCGCCTGCTCGAAATCCGCATCCTCGGCGACGATCACGGGTGCGACGCCGCCATGTTCGAGCGCGCAACGCGCACCGGGTGCGAGCTGGCTGCGCAAGCTCCAGCCGACCTTGGCGCTGCCGATGAAGCTCAGGAAAGCGACGCGCGGATCGG
>CAJCJH010000046.1 GCA_903970615.1 Rhodospirillales bacterium | reverse complement strand
CTTTGTCGGCGCTGACCTTGGTCAGCGCTGCCGTGGTGGTGGTCTTGCCGTGGTCGACATGCCCAATCGTTCCGACATTGACGTGCGGCTTGACGCGATCGAATTTTTCCTTGGCCATCGGAGTTCTCTTGCTCTCAAAGTGAAACAAATTGATGAATGCTGCGGGATGAAACGCTGCGGTCTTGAAGCTGACCACTGCCTTGAAACTGGTGCCCACCATCGGAATCGAACCGATGACCTCACCCTTACCAAGGGTGTGCTCTACCGACTGAGCTAGGTGGGCGAACGTGATGCTTTTACCGCTACTGCTCGAACCAGCCGGAGCGGGTGAAGGGAATCGAACCCTCGTCAGTAGCTTGGAAGGCTACAGCTCTACCATTGAGCTACACCCGCCTGTGCCGATTCAAAAAACCCGCTCCGCTTGCTGCGATTGGTGGAGGGAGAAGGATTCGAACCTTCGTAGGAGTTAACCAGCAGATTTACAGTCTGCCCTCGTTGGCCGCTTGAGTATCCCTCCGAAAACTGCGGGCCAGACCGCACAGCTTGCGAGCCGCGCATTGTTCGTTCGTGAGGGAGCAATGTCAAGCTTTTCAAGCCGCCCGAAGCGGGACGATTCTCCGGATCGCTAGGAGGTATTGGATGCAGGTCACGACCTTTGTTTGCAGATCGTCACCCGGAGGATGCGATTGGGCTTGATTTACCATATTGCTGTCACGAAACCGCCGCGTGACTCGTGAAATAATCCATTCAACAAAATCCTTCTGGTACCTACCTCGTGAAAAATTTTCTTTTGTCGGCAGCAGCTGCTGCTGTTTTGACGTTGCTCGCGGGTTGTCACGATGACGGCGGCAATAGTGCAGACACCAGCGGCAGCAGTGGTGCATCTTCTTCAACGGGCAGCACTTCCGCGCCGACGGCCAGCCAGGTCCGCCACGTCTTCGTCATCATGCTTGAGAACGAGGACTACACCAATTCGTTTGCCAGCACTTCGGCCGCGCCTTATCTGGCGCAAACGCTGCCGATGCAGGGCGCACTGCTGCAAAATTATTACGGCACCGGCCATCAAAGCCTGGACAACTATATTTCGATGATCAGCGGCCAGGGACCGAATACGCAGACGCAACTGGATTGCCAGACCTACGAAAATTTCACCGGCACTGCACCGACGGCGGCACTGGATAATCAGGCGATCGGCAGCGGCTGCATTTTCCCGACGACAGTGCCGAGCTTGCCGGATCAACTGACCAGCGCGAATCTGAGCTGGAAAGCTTATATGGAAGATATGGGCAATACGCCGACGCGCGAGTCCGCCACTTGCGGCCACCCAACCGTGGGCAGTTCCGACGGCACGCAAACCGCGACTGCCGCGGATAATTACGCGACGCGCCACGATCCGTTCATGTACTTCCATTCGATCATCGACAATCAGGCGGTCTGCAATGCGCAAGTGGTCAATCTTGATGATCTCGATGCGGACCTGGGCGCTGTCAGCAGCACCGCCAACTACGTTTTCATCACGCCGAGCTTGTGCCACGACGGCCACGATTCACCCTGCGCCGACGGCGAACCCGGCGGCCTGACTTCGATCAACGGATTCCTGCAGGAGTGGGTGCCGAAAATCCTCGCCTCGCCGGCATTCCAGCAGGATGGTCTGCTGATCATCACCTTCGATGAATCGAACGGATTTGAAACCGACTCCAGCGCCTGCTGCGGCGAATCCGCCTCGCCGAATGCGGTTCTGCCCGGACTCAGCGGGCTCGGCGGCGGCAAGGTCGGCGCGGTATTGCTCTCGCCGTTCATCAAGCCCGGCACGGTTTCCACCGTCGACTACAACCATTATTCAACGCTGCGCAGCGTCGAGGATTTATTCGGCCTGCCCTACCTGGGCTACGCCGGACTCAGCGGCCAAAGCAGTTTCGGCAGCGATATCTTCACGCTCAAACAGCCTGTGTTGCCAGCCAAGAATTGAATGCGGATCGGCTTTTAGGCGTCACGCAAAAATACCGTCGCGCGGGGCCGCCTTTGAGCGTCGCCAGTGTCGCGCGCTTGTCGGCCATGCTGGTCTTGCTGCTGGCGACGATCGCAACTACAGCCGCGGCTGATCCACTGGCGGCGGCTGCGGCGGAACGCCGCATCGCCAATGTCGAGGCCGGCATTCCGCCGCAGTGTTATACGAAAACCGGCGGTGCCTCGAATCCGTGCTGGGTGTGCCACACCACGGCTAATGGCCGCAATCGCAGCAACGACTGGGCCTTGCAGCAACGCTACGATTTCAGCGATCTCGGCCGTGCCAATCACTGGACCAATCTGTTCAAGGATCGGCGTGCGGAGATTGCGACGATCGACGATCAATGGATGCTCGCGCACATCCGCCAAGACAATTATTCGGAGCTGCGCAAAACCCTCGCAGCGCTGACGGATTATCCGGCGTGGCGACCGGATTTCGATGCCGCGCAAGGCTTCGATGAGGCCGGCTTCGCACGCGATCATTCCGGCTGGCGCGCCTTCCGTTACAAGCCATTTCCCGGCACGTTCTGGCCCACCAATGGTTCAACCGACGATGTAGCGATCCGGCTGCCGGCGATGTTTCGCAGCGATGCCAACGGCCAGCCGTCGCGCGCGGTTTATCAGGCCAATCTGGCGATCGTCGAGGCGACGGTTGCGATCGCGGATTCGGTCGCCGATCAAAAAATTGCGCTGCCGATCGAGCCGATCGACGAACGCGCGGCCGGCATCGATCTGAATGGCGACGGCCGCATCGACGGCATCGCACATCAGCTGCGCGGATTGCCCGCACATTACGCCGGTGCCGCGGCGGAAATTGCGGTGCGCCGCTACGAATATCCGGCCGGAACCGAATTCCTGCACGGCGTACATTATGTCGATCCCGATGCGCCGGAAATGCGCGCAACGCGCTTCAAGGAATTGCGCTACGCACTCAAACGCGGCGAACTCAGCGATGCCGCGCTGCAACGCCGTTACAACGAAGAAGCGCAAGAACAATTGATCGGTGGCCGGCCGCATTACAGCGGCACCGCTTTCACCGGCCAGACCAATGCATTCGGCTGGCAATTCACCGGCTATATCGAGGATGCCAGCGGCCAGCTGCGCCTACAAACCCGCGAAGAACAGCTCTATTGCATGGGTTGTCATACCGGTTTGGGCGTCACCGTAGATCAGACTTTCAGCCTGCCGCGCAAACCGCCCGGCGCGCGCGGCTGGGGCGAACAGCGCATCGCGGGCATGGCGGATGCGCCCGAAGCTGGCAGCCGCGAGCCGGAATATTTACGCTATCTGAAGCGCGTCGGCGCAGGCGATGAATTTCGTGCAAACACCGAAATGCTGACGCGTTTTTTCAGGCGTGCAATGCCGCCGCAAATACAGGCCGCCGATGATTCGGGGATCGGCAAGCTTGATTCCAATAGCCGGAATTCGCCGCAACATTTGAACCTTGGCGCCGTACAAAAATCCGAGGCCAGCAACGGCATCGCCGGCCTGATCGAACCTTCGCGCGAACGCGCACTGGCGCTCGACAAAGCCTATACGCTGGTCGTGCGGGAACAGAGCTATACGCTCGGGCGCGACGCGGTGATCGAGCCGATGCAAAACGTATTGCGCACCATCGACCCACCGCAAAATGGCGAGGCGGCACCCGCCGTTGCAAAGGTTTTCAAGGATGGCCGGCTATGGCTCGATTGGGATTCAACGAATATGCCCAAGTGATTTTGCGACAGTGATCCTGCAACGACTTTTGTAGCCGCACGCATCGTCGGGTGCGAGTGGATCAAGTACCGCGCGGTTTGGCGCGCGCGGTTGCCGGCGCGGCCAGCGGATCGTCCGGCCAGGGATGCCTTGGATAACGGCCTTTCAATTCCTTCTTCACTTCGGGATACGTGCGCGCCCAGAAACCCGGCAAATCCTGCGTCACCTGGATCGGCCGGCGTCCCGGCGAAAGCAGATGCAGCGCCACCGGCATGCGGCCGTCGTCAACGGTAGGCGTCTGCCGCAGTCCGAATAATTCCTGCAGCTTCACCGCCAGCACCGGCGCAGCCGCGCTCGTCGAATAGTCCAGCGCGATACTCGATCCGCTCGGTACGTTGATGTGCGTCGGCGCCAGCTTCGCCAGCCGTTGTGCTTTCACATAGTCCAGCTGCGCGCCAAGAATTTCCACGAGATCGAGCCGCTGTAGATGCTCGCGTTTGTTGATGCTTTCGAGATGCGGCGCCAGCCAGTCTTCCAGCGTACGCAGCAGGTTATCGTGATCGACCGCGGGCCAGTCTTCATCAGACCGCCAGACGCGCAGGCTCAACACGCGCGCTTGGAATTGCCGCGCGGCATCGCTCCACGGCAGCACCGCAAGGCCGAGTTTTCGCAAGCCCTCGATCATCGCCGTGCGCACGCGCACATCGCCGGGTTCTCGCAGGCTGCGTGATTCGAGCACGATCGCGCCGAGCGAGCACTGGCGCTCGGCGATCACGCTCTCGGTTTTTGCATCCCACTGAATGTGCTCGCGCGTGGCGATTGCGCGCGCGTGATCCTGCAACACTCTGCGCTCGTCGAAGCTTGCGGCGGCGCGGATTTTGCGCGGCGTGCCCGGCTCCCAATGTGCGATGGCGAGCCACTCGCCAGCGGCCATCGCATCGCGTGCAGGCAGCCGCGCCTCGCCGCCATCGACGCACAGATAATGCACGTCGCGTGTATCGCGCTGCACTTCGCGGCGGCGCGCGATACGTTCCGGATACGCCAGCGCAACCACGCGGCCGACCGCGTCGTTCTCATCTGAATCCTTGTTTGAATCTTTATCAGGATGGGCATCAGCGTCGATCAGTCGCATCAGTTGACGCACCGTATCGCGGGTTCGCGCGAGTGTTGCGGCATCGATTCCGCGTCCACTCCGGAAACGCTCGACTTCAAACGCGAGATCGCTGCCGATGCTGCGTTGCTCCAGCACCGCCGCAACCCAGGCCGCCGACGCGCCGAGTCCGGCGCGTTGCGCCAGCAGCAGCATGTGCGCGATGCGCGGCGTGGCCGGCAGCCGCGCGAGTTCGCGTCCATGCGCAGTAATGCGGCTATCGGTATCCAGCGCATCGAGCTGGCGTAGCAAATCCTGCGCGTAACTCCAGGCGCTGGCCGGCGGCTTATCGAGCAGCGTCAGTTCGGCGAGATCGCGCACGCCCCAGCCCGCAACTTCCAACGCGAAGCGCGAAAGATCGGCGGCCAGAATTTCCGGCGTGTCGTGCGCCGGCAAGGCGGCATGCTGATCGCGGCTCCACAAACGCTGGCAGGCGCCCGGACCTAACCTGCCCGCGCGCCCGGCGCGCTGATCCGCAGCGGCACGCGAGATGCGCAGGGTTTCGAGCCGATTGGCACCCGCACCGAGATCGAACCGCGCGACACGCGCAAAGCCGGAATCGACGACCGAAGTCACGCCTTCGATGGTCAAACTGGTCTGCGCGATATTGGTGGCGAGGATGATTTTTCGACGGCCAGTCGGCGCCGGCGCAAGTGCGGCATCCTGCTGCGCGCTGGCGAGATCGCCGTAGAGCAAATGCATATCGACATCGCTGCGAGCATTCAAACGCCGATCGATTGCGCGTTGCGCGTCACGAATTTCGCGCGCACCCGGCAGGAAAACCAGCACATCGCCGTCGCCGGCATCCAGCGCATTGAGCGCGGCGTTGGCCACGGCTTCGTCGGGTTCGATGCCGCTGCGCGGCGGCGCGTAGCTAATCGCAACCGGAAACATGCGGCCGCCGCTTTCGATGACTTCCGCGCCGCCCAGCAATGCGGCGACGCGCGCGGTGTCGAGCGTCGCGGACATCACCAGCAGGCGCAAATCCGGCCGCAGATTACGCCGCGTATCGAGCGTCAAGGCGAGGGCCAGATCGGCATCGAGACTGCGCTCGTGGAATTCGTCGAAGATCACCAGACCAACGCCCGGCAGGTCGGCATCGGCCTGCAAGCGGCGGGTCAATACGCCTTCGGTGATGACTTCAACGCGCGTCTGCGCTGAGACTTTTTTATCGAAACGAATCTGGTAGCCGATGGTTTCGCCAACGCGTTCGCCCAGCAGGCTCGCCATGCGCGCGGCGGCGGCGCGTGCAGCGATCCGGCGCGGTTCCAGCATCAGAATTTTTGTGCCTTGCAGCCAGTTTTCCTGCAGCAATAGCAGCGGCACGAGCGTGGTCTTGCCGGAGCCTGGCGGCGCGGCCAGCACTGCGTGGCTGTCGCGTGCGAGTGCTGCGCGCAAGGCCGATAGCGCCTCGACCACAGGAAGCGTTGGCAGATTCGGCAGCGGGTTTGCGATCACTTTTTCGGCTGGGTTTCAGCCAAGTTGCTGGATCAGCCAACCGCGCCGCTGCACAAGCCGCGTGCGCCATTGCTCGTTCAAAGCCGGCGTGTCGATCAGCTGCGTCAACCGCTCGATCGAAGGCCGATGCAGGCCGACGGCATCCCAGAACTGCCGCAGGCTGATCGGCGCGGCAGCGCGTTCGATCAGTTCGAGGTCGTCGCCATTTTGCACTTCGCCGGGAGCCAGCACGCGGTAATACCAACCGCAAATGCCACGTTCGGCGATGTAGCGCGTCATCCCTTCGATGCCGTGGCGCGCTTCGATTTTCCAGCACGGCGTGCGCGGCTGGCACAGTTGCACGCGCGCGGTGCCGAGCGCGAAAACATCGCCGATGCAGACCGCGCTTTCGTCCGCACCGCGCGTGGAAATATTTTCGCCCAGCGCGCCGGCTTGCAGCTGGCTGGCGATGTCCGGGAATGCTTCGGCGAGACGTTGCAAATTTTCCTGTGGATAGTGATGCAGCGCTTTCTCCGGCCCGCCGTGAACACGCCGATCGGCCTGGCGATCGCCCTGCAAACCTTCGCGGCCAACGGCGACGCGGCCGCTCACCGGCTGTTTGAGAATCGCGGTCGGGCGGCCATCGCCAGGCATGGGCTGCACGCCGCCGGCGAACAAGCCAAGAACTTGCAGTTTCATGCCGCTATTATGGAGGCCCGCAGATGGGCTGCGGCTACAACGACTTCGACTACCGGCAGCATGAGAGCCGGTCCTTGCAACGCCGCGGTTGTCGTTAAGCCAAGCTTGCTGATCTGCATGCTCGATCACTGAACCGGAGACTTGCGTATGACGCTGCAAAAAATGCTGCTGGCTTCGTTGCTGATGTTGCCGTTCGCCGCCAACGCCCAGGTACAAAGCCAGGCCACAGCCAAGGTCGCGGTGCAGGCGCCGGCTGCGGCGGCGTATCAGGTCACTACCCAATCGGGCTTGCAGTACACCGATGTCGTCGTCGGCACGGGCCCGGCAGCCGATATCGGCTCGAAAGTGACGGTGCATTACACCGGCACGCTGGAAGATGGCACCAAGTTCGATTCGTCGCGCGATCGCGGTAAACCGTTCAGCTTCACGCTCGGGCTTGGCGACGTCATCGAAGGCTGGGAAGAAGGTGTGCTCGGCATGAAAGCCGGCGGCCGGCGCCTGCTGCATATTCCGCCCAAGCTCGGTTACGGCGCGCGCAAAACCGGCCCGATTCCGGCGAATTCGCCGCTGGTTTTCGATATCGAATTGCTCGAAGTCAAATAATCCTGCGCTTGTGAAACCGCCATCATCCGCCGCAATCAAACTCCGATAAGCCTGACTTTTAACCCATCAATATGCAAAGACGTGAACTGCTGAAAACCGCCGCCTGGCTGCCTGCAACCGCGCTGCCGATGGCGGCCGCGCTGGCACCGGCACCCGCGCGGGCGAAGTCGCTCGGCGAGCCGCAGGCTTTCGATTTCGCCTGGCTCAAAGGCCGCGCGCAAGCACTGGCGAACAGCGCTTTCATAGCACCTTCCACGCAGTTGCCGAATGCGATTGCGGATCTCACTTGGGATCAATATCAGGCGATCCGTTTTCGTCCCGAGCATGCGCTGTGGGCCAAGGATGGACTGCCGTTTCAATTGCGATTCTTCCATCCCGGCCTTTATTTCAAAACGCCGGTAAAACTTCATGAAGTGGTCGATGGCAAGGCGCAGGAAATCGCGTATCAGAGTTCGCTGTTCGACTTCGGCAAAAGCGGCATCCATTGGGGCAGCCTGCCGGAGAATCTCGGCTTCGCCGGCTTCAGCGTGTTTTTTCACACCGATCCCACTGCCGATGTCGCGGCGTTTCTGGGTGCGAGCTATTTCCGCGCGGTCGGCGGCGACAAGCAGTACGGCATGTCGACGCGCGGGCTGGCGATCGATTGCGGCATGGATCGCGCGGAGGAGTTTCCGCGCTTCACCGATTTCTGGTTCGAGAAGCCGTCGAAGGATTCCAACCGGTTGACGGTTTACGCCTTGATGGATTCACCGAGCATCGCCGGCGCCTATCGGTTTGACATCGGCCCCGGCGGTACCTTGATTATCGACGTCGACAGCGCGCTGTACCCGCGCAAGCCAATCGAGCGCTTGGGCATCGCGCCGCTGACCAGCATGTTTTTGTACGGCGAAAACGATCGCCGCATGGCCACAGACTGGCGGCCGGAGATTCACGATTCCGATGGACTGGCGATGAATACCGGTGCCGGCGAATGGATCTGGCGTCCGCTGACCAACCCGGTGAATCTGCGTTTCAATGCCTATGCCGACGACAACCCGCGCGGCTTCGGCCTGATGCAGCGCGATCGCAACTTCGATCATTATCAGGACGACGGCGTGTTCTACGACAAGCGCCCGAGTGTCTGGGTCGAACCACGCGGCAAAGGCGCGAGCAGCGGCTGGGGCAAAGGTTCGGTGCAGCTGGTGGAAATTCCGACGATCGACGAAACCTTCGATAACATCGTCGCGTTCTGGAATCCGGCTGAAAAACCGCAGCCGGGCGAGGAATTGCTGTTCACTTACCGACTCTACTGGGGCGCTGCCGCACCGTTCGCGCCGGCGCTGGCGCAAGTGGTGGCCACGCGCACCGGCATCGGCGGCGTGGTCGGCCAGAAGCGGCAATACTTTTCGTGGCGCTTTGCAGTGGATTTCACCGGCGGCAGCCTCGCCCTGCTCGGCCGCGATGCGAAAGTCGAACCGGTGATTACCGCCTCGCGCGGCCAGATCGAAATCACTTCCGCGCGGCCGCAACATGAAATCGGCGGCTATCGCGCGATGTTCGATCTGAAGCCGACCGACGACAGCACGCAGCCGATCGACCTGCGCCTGTTCCTGCGCCTGGACGGCCAGCCGCTGACGGAAACCTGGCTGTATCAATGGACGCCGCCGGCACCCGCAGATCGCAAGTTCTAGAAGCTCTGAACATCTCACCGTATTCTTTTTTCAGCCACCGTCTGTGCAGCGCTGATCGCGGCCGATGAGCGAGATCGAGCTACATCGAAAACTGCTCGGCGATGCCGCGCGCAATCGCGGGCTGCATGCGGCGCTGAAAGATGCGATCGCCCGAATCGGCCCGAACTGCCGCGTGATCGATGTCGGCGCCGGCACCGGTTTTTTGAGTTTTCTCGCGCGACGGCTCGGCGCGAAGCACTGCACGCTGATCGAATACACCGACGCGATTCAACTCGCGCAGCAACTGGCGCAAAGCAATGGCATCGACGGCCTCGACTTCATCCAGGCACATTCGGCGGAGGTGCGCGGTCTGCAGAAAGCCGACCTGGTGATTTCGGAAACGCTGGGGAATTTTGCGCTCGAAGAAAACCTGCTCGAATCGCTGGTCGATGCGCGGCGCTTTCTGAAGCCGCGCGGACTGATGATTCCTTCCGCCTTGCAGCAATTTGCAGCGCCCGTGAGCAGCCCGCGCCTGCAAAACGAAATCGATATCTGGGGTGACATCGGCTTTCAGCTCGACCTCGATGCCGCGCGGAGTTTGTCGCTGAACAATATGTATGTGAAGGACATCGATGTCGCGGACCTCGCAGGTGCCAGTAAATGCTGGGATTCACTCGAATTCAAGACCAGCGGCGACGCGCCGGACAGTCGCCGCAACGCAACACTGCAGTGGCCGGCAACCGGGCTGAACTCGCCGACGATTCACGGCTTCGCCTTGTGGTGGGAAGTCGAATGGCTGCAGGGCAATCGCCTTTCGACCGCGCCGGATGCCGCGCCAACGCACTGGCAGCAAATCTACCTGCCGCTGCTCGCACCGATCACGCTCGCTGCTGGCGACCTGATCGAGCTGCAACTCAAATCCGATACGCGGCCCAGCGTTGGCGTGCGTTTGCAGTGGCAGGCGGCGCGCGTGCGCGGTGGCAAACGCAGCCAGCTGCAAGCGCTCGATTCGCTGCGCGGCCGGCTGTAAAAACCGCTACGGTCACTGCAGCCCGCGCAGCATTTATTGAATACTGCGTCACTCGCATTTTCGGAATCGAACATGAATCGCTCGCTGCAAGACCTCGTCGCATTGCTCGATCTCGAACCGCTGGAAGTGAACCTGTTTCGCGGCCAGTCGCGCGATCTCGGCGGCAAAAGCGTATTCGGCGGACAAGTGATCGGCCAGGCGCTGGTGGCGGCGACGCGCACGGTCGAAGGCAGCGTGCCGCATTCGCTGCATGCATATTTTTTGCGGCCGGGCGATATGGAATTGCCGATCGTTTACGAAGTCGATCGCATCCGCGATGGCCACCATTTCTCCGCACGGCGCGTGCAGGCAATCCAGCACGGCGAGCCGATCCTGTCGATGATCGCCTCGTTCCAGTCGCCCGAAGATGGCCCCGAACATCAGTCCCGAATGCCCGATGTGCCGCCGCCGGAAACCTTGCGCGATTATGTGGAACAGGCGCTGGAATGGCTGGCGCTGTTGCCGGCGGATCAGCAGCAGCGCCGGCGCGAGGCCTTGACGCGCCAGCTGGCGATCGAGTTCCGCGTGGTATTGCCGTGGAATCCGCTGCAGCCAGAGCCGCAACCGCCGCAGCAATACATCTGGTTCCGCGCGGCGGGGCGCATGCCGGACGATCCGCATCTGCATCGCAGCCTGCTGGCCTACGCGAGCGATTTCAATCTGCTTTCAACCGCTTTGATGCCGCATCGAATGTCGTTCCTGCAGGACGATGCCGCCGTTGCCAGTATCGATCACGCATTGTGGTTTCATCGTGAAATCCGCGCCGATGACTGGCTGCTGTACGCGATGGATTCGCCTTCCGCGCAAGGCGCACGCGGCCTGTCGCGCGGGCAGATTTTTTCGCGCGATGGCAAGCTCATTGCCAGCGTTGCGCAGGAAAACCTGATGCGGCGGCGTCAGCCGCGCTGACTGGTCTCGATCCGCGTGCCAATCGAAGCGATGAAAGACTTCACGGTTGAATGGCATATCGAACCCTTGCTGTAATTTCCCGCTGCAATTTTCAGCGCGGGCAACCGCTACAATACCGCTCCCGCGAGGCGCGCAGACGGTAGCGGGGATCAGTCACGGGAGTCTCATGCAACACTTATTACGCGGCATCGCCGCGGTCGTTCTGGCAATCATTTTCAGCTTTGGCGCGCTGTATTTCCTGTTCCCCGAACAGGTCGCGGAAGTCGCTTTCCACATCGAGCGGGTGCGCTCCGGTCTGGAACGCAAGGAGCTCGATCTCGGCGCCACCGACACCAGCCCGGCGCTGCGTATCGCCTATCTCGAAGGCGGCCCGACCGCAATCGCAGCGGGTGAAGCAACACAGACCTTGCTGCTGCTGCACGGCGTGGGTGCAGACAAGGATAACTGGACGCGCGTCGCCCATTTCCTGACGCCGCGTTATCGCGTTATCGCCATCGACCTGCCGGGCTTCGGCGAAAGCAGCAAGCTAGCCGACGCCAGCTATCACATTGCAGATCAGGTGCGCTCGGTCGCGGCGATCGTCGCCGCACTGCATCTGGATCACTTCGATCTCGGCGGCAACTCCATGGGCGGCTGGATCAGCGCGGCGTATGCCGAAGCCTATCCACAGCAGATCGACAGTCTGTGGCTGCTCGATCCGGGCGGCATTGCCGGCGGTTCGCCGAGCGAGATGTTCAAGCGGATCAAGCAGGGCGAGCGTGTGCCGATCTTCGCCGCCAACGCCGCGCAGTTCCGCGAAGTCGAACATTTCGTGTTCGTACATCCGCCGTATATTCCTGGCGCGGTAATGAATATTCTGGCAAAGCGGCAGGCGCGCGACTACGCGCTCAACCTCAGGATATTCGGCGAATTGCGCGAAGACCTCGAACAGCATCCGCTCGAAGCCAGCCTCAAAGGACTGGCCACGCCGACGCTGATCGTCTGGGGCGCGGGCGATCGCGTGCTGGACCCTTCCGGTGCGGAAATTCTGCACCAACTGCTGCCGAATTCGCGTATATCGATCATGCCGAACACCGGCCATCTGCCGATGCTGGAAGCGCCTGAACGCAGCGCGGAAAATTACCTGCACTTCCGCGATAGCCTGGTCAGCGAGACCGCTAAAACGCCTTAGCAGCAAATCTATAAATCCATAACTAAACTGCCAATGAGCTGGCGTGCTCAATGCAAATGCTGCGCCGCCATCTGCTCCAGTCCACCGCGGTAATAATCGAAGCGCGTGGCCAGTTGTGCGAACACCGGCCGCAGACCGAAGGCTTGCGAAAGATCGTGCTTGGCGGCGGATGCGAAATGGGTGCGCGACATCGCGCAGTAATAATCGAGCGTTAACGGCCGTTTGAAATAGCGATAGCGATGCTCGATCCACGGCGCACATAAACCGGCCAGATACAGCGCGTAATTGCCGATGTGCGAAATCACCAGAAAGCGGCGCTCGGCATTCGCTTCCGCAGCCGCCTGCATCAGATCGACCAGATAATCGTAAGCCGCTTCACCGCTGCCGTCCTGCACTTGATGCAGGCGATCGGCGCTGGTGAAAAGACCGAGCAGGTTGGCGAGATAATGAATCGTGCGGCGCTCCGCACTATCGCGCTGTCCACGCAGCACGCGCCGCAGCAGCACATTGAAATAGAGCTTCGGCGAGATGTCGATCCACAACGCGCTTTTGTCCGACATCGCCGCGTAGACGTAGGAACTTTCCAGCAGCGATTCGAGCGTGTTCGGCTGTTCCATCACCGCCTGCGCGGCGGCCACCGCATCGACTCCCGGCGCCGGAAAATGCTCGAACAGGAAGAGCAGATCCTTGTGCTCCAGCGCGTGCGGGCCGATGCGTGCGAAATCGGGTTGTGCGAAGCCGGGCGAATTCAGCATGGCGCGTCTCCTGATGAACAGTTCATTCGAGACGATGCAATTCGCAGGCCGATTGTTGAACAGGCACGGATCAGCGGCCGCTGCAACTCGCTCGCCGGCAATCGTCGAGTGCCCAACGCAGCGCCGGCGACGCAGCAGCGAATACGAAAAAATCCTCACAGGCTTATGCTGGTTGATAAATCGATGCGAGCCCGAATTCCAATGACGAAAAAGTCGCGCAGCCGGCAGCCATATCCGCTCGCGCAGACGCGCGGTGGCGTGGAATTCGCAGGCAGCGTGTTCAATCAACTGACGCTACGCATCCACGAATTCCATCGCGCGATTTCGGATATTCCATTCGATCGCCTCGAACAGGCGCCGGTCGCCAATCTGGGCAGCCAGCCGACGCGCATGATCCACGACGGCATTACCGATGGCGTTTACAAAACTGTGCGCGCCACGGGCTCGCTCGCCTTCGGGCTGGCCGCACTGGCGCTGAAGCGCGCCGAGAAAATGCTGGCGCCGCAGATGGCCGCCCTGCCCGCACCCAGCGATACCAGTAACGATAAGCGTAGCGATACGGTTGCCGACGCGCCAAGCGTGCTGCGCGACAATGTGCTGAGCGCAATCAACGGCGCTTTCGGCGACTTCATCGCGGCGCAGCGCAATCCGCTATCGGTGCGGCTGGGTTTTTATCATCAGGGCGCGGCAATCGAACTCGATGCGGAGGCCATCGCCGCCGCGCAGCCACGCATCACTCCGCGCATGGTGATCTTCCTGCACGGACTCTGCTGCAACGAACACTCATGGCGCAGTTATGCCGAGCCGGATGCGAGCGACACGCGGCCTTATGGCGAACGCCTCGCGGCAGAGCAGGGCTACACGCCGTTCTATGTGCGCTATAACAGCGGCCTGCACATTTCGCAGAACGGCCGCGCCGTCGCGCGGCTGATTGGCAAACTTGTCGCCAATTATCCAATCGTGCTTAACGAAATCGTGCTGATCGGCCACAGCATGGGCGGCCTCGTTGCGCGCTCGGCCTGCCATTACGCAGCGATCGAAAAAGCCGCATGGACGCGCAAGGTGTCGAACGTAATTTGCCTCGGCGCGCCGCATCTCGGCGCACCGCTGGAACAGGCGGTGCATCTCGGCACGGCGGCGATGGACCTGTTCGCCTTGAGCCGCCCCTGGGCCGGATTACTGAAAGCGCGCAGCCTCGGCATCAAGGACTTACGCCACGGCTACACCAGCCACGCGGATTGGCGCGGTAGCAACGCCGATGCCTCGTTCGAGAATCGCCGCGGTGAAATCACACGACTGCCGAACGCGCGCTACCACTTCATCGGCAGCAGCATCGGCGAGTCGGAAAGTCACTGGCTCGGCAAGCTGGTCGGCGATGGCTTGGTGCGGCTGCCGAGCAGCACTGCACATCAACTCGCGGACGCCGATACGGCCGTGCTGTATTCCGCGCATCACATGCGGCTGCTGAATCATCCGGTGATCTACCAACAAATCGCTCAGCGTCTTGCGAAAGCGTCCGGAAAAACTTCGGCTGACTCGCCGGCCCGACCGGTAAAGCACGCCGTCAAATCCGGCGCCAAAATGCAACCGGCTGCGCAACCAAAGCCGCGCAGCCGTCGCAAGCCAGGCTGATTTATTTCTTCGCTTTGACGATCTCGCCGATGCGATCCGGCACACCGCTCAAGCGTTGCAATTGCGGATACTTCAAACCCTCGTGATAGTCGATTTTCAGGGTCGTGAACGTATCGAGGTTCTGCACTAAAACTTCGATCGGCGCCTTGCCATCCTTAGCTGCGGTGATCGCAGCCTTCAACTGATCCGCATCGAACTTCTCGCCGTTGACGGCGATAATTTTCATGCCCGGCGCCATGCCGGCGATGAAGGCGGGGCTGTTCCACAACACGTCGCGCAACTTGCCGGTGCTATCGCCATCGGTGTCAATATCAACGCCGAGCGAATAGATCAGATTGAGATGCTTGCGCACCTTTTCGTTGGCCTTGAAGTAATCACTCGGCGTATCGGTGTAGGCCAGCGTCCAGCCGCCGCGAGCGAGGCCACCGAGCGGTGCGGCGGCATCGGTGGAATCGAGGCGCTGGCGCAGGAAGGCGGCCCAGTCGTTCGGCTGCACCTGGTTCAGCTTCGCCACCACATCCTCGAACGTATACGGCTCGACCGCGACCACGCCGTCGTCGATGCCATAAAAGAGTTTGATGTAATCATCCAGCGAGCGTTTGCCGGCCGAGAGTTCGCGGATCGTCGTATCGACATCAAGCCATAGCAGTTCGCCTTCCGGATAAAAATCCACGCCGCGCCGCCAGTTCGACCACGCCGTCGGCGAATCGTAAAGAATCTGCGCTTCGTCCGCGGTGTCCTGCAGCGGACGCCAGGTGCGGCCGGGGCGCTTGTCCATCTGTGCTGCGGTTGCGGCGAGTTCGTCGCGGTATTGCGCTGTGCTGCAAATGCCGGAGCGCGCGGTCAGCACCTGCCCGAGATATTCGGTGAGACCTTCATAAACCCACAGCAGATCGTCCTTCATCGGCACGTTGTAGTTCGGCGTTGCAAGTCCGGCCGGACGGCGGAATTTGCCGTTCCAGGAATGCACGTATTCGTGCGGCAGCAGTCCGCCGCCGGAAAGAAACGTATCCGGATCGGTGAAGAACGCGGAGAAAATGCGGTCATCGCTGGACTGATGATGTTCCAGCCCGAAATGGCCGGTGTCTTCGGACAAGGTGAACAGGAAATCGTAATGATCGTAATGATGCGAGCCGAACAGCGCGTTGGCCTGCACCACCAGATTTTGATGCACCTTGATCTGCTCATCCTTCAACACCAGGTCGCCCGGATGATCGGCGACGATATCCAGATGTACCGGCACTTTTGCGCCCGGCGCGAGATCGATGCGCTTGAAGTTGATCCCGGCGATCAGCGGCGAATCCACCAGCGTTTCAAACGTCACCGGCTTGAATTGCAGGATATCGCTGGCCGTGGCGATCGATTCTAGCGCCGTGCCGAAACCCCAGCCCGCAGGCAGCTTCACGCTCGGCTGAATCTTGATCGCATGCGCGTTGTAGCCGGCCGGATAAAACGCCACCTGATTCCATTCGAGATCGACGATCTTGCTGGTGGCGGAAACGCTGCCGCCAAACGCGCCGCCATCGGTGGGCGAGAGAAACTGGAATTCGATATCCAGCGCTGAGACGCCGGCCGGAACCTCCAGATGCAGCGTGAACATATCTTCCAGATCACGGCGCCACGCAATACGCTGGCCATTGCCGCTGATGATGAGGCCGGTGACACCGTCGATGGTGCCGGTGGGCCCGTGCTCGCCCGGAATCCACTTCGGGTAATACAGCGTCAGCTCGCCGGAAGAAACCGGAATGGTTTCTTTCACGCGGAAAATCTTGCGCGCGGAATCGCTGAGATCGACGCTCAAACTCAATTGGCCGGGATATGGCGTATCGAGCACTGGCATGGCGATTGGCGCGGCATGCAGCGCTGGCGCCAACAACGTACAGCTCGCGGCCCAAAGGAACGCGAGGCGATGAAATGCAGACTTCAAGGGATTCTCCTGAACGAGTGAACCGACGTTTTCAGCAAGCCGGTAATGAACAAATTCTGCCGGATTTTCGGCTTCGCCGCGCAGCCGCGGGCTTGTACCGCGCACGTTTCGGTTGAGTGGATCAGCTTGTCGATCAGGCCGTTAGCAGCGGCTTGCGCGATCGGCGACGCGCAGGCTTCGTCGCAGGTGCCTGTCGCGCTTGGCAAAGCGTCGCCACTTCTTCGCGGATGATCTGCGCCAGCTTGCGCGCGCCGGGCCCGGCATAGTCGGCATCGGCAAACACGAGGTACAGCGGCGCAATGCGCGTTGCGCCCTCGCGCAGCGGCAGCGGCTTGAGTTCGCCGCGCCCGATTTCTTCGCGCACCATTTCTTCTGGATACCAGGCAAAGCCCAAGCCCATGCAGACCGCGCGAATCGAAGTGGCCTTGTTTGAAACGGTCCAGCGCTGCTCGGCACCGAGCCAGCCGGCGTCCTGCTTGCGACTACTGCCGGAATCGCGGATCACCAGTTGCCGATGGCGGCGCAGATCGTGATGCGTCAGCTCACGGCCGAGTTGATGCAGCGGATGATGCGGGTGCGCAAAGATATCGAAGCGCAGCTGCATCAGCAGATCGCCGAGGAAACCCGGCAATATCTGCGGCGTGATGACGAGATCGACATCGCCGCGCAGCAGCGCTTCGTTGGTGCCGCTGAGCGAAGACTCCAGCAGATCGATGCGCGTTTCCGGCCGCTCCTCGGCGAAGCGCGCGAAACAGCGCAGCAACAGCCAGGTCGGGAAAATGATGTCGGCCGTGACGCGCAGTTCCGCTTCCCAGCCCGCCGCCAGGCCGCTCGCCGCCGATTCGAGCGCTTCGGCCTCGGCCAGCAAGGCGCGTGCGCGTCGATACAAAACCTTGCCCGCTGCCGACAGCACCGCCTTGCGGCCTTGAATCTCGAAAGCCTTTACGCCGAGCAGCGACTCCAGCTTCTGCACGGCGTAAGTCACGGTGGATTGCGTCTTGTGCAGTTTTTCGGCGGCCTGCGCGTAACCGCCGGCATCGACCACGGCGATCAGCGCGCGCCATTGTTCGAGGGAAATTTTTGCCGTCATCGCGTTGTCTTGATCGAATGATTCGATGGATATGGCCGATATATTTGGCTTTTCAATCGAATCCTACAAGTGCCTAATACGTGCTTCACATTCATCACCAGGAGCAAACGCATGAGCGAGACGACAACGCATCCGCACAGCCCATTGAGCGCAGCCGCGCTGGACCAGCTGTTCCGTAGCGCGCGCACCTATAACGCCTGGCTGCCGCGCGAAGTCACAGACGCGCAGATTCACGAGCTGTATGAACTTTATAAATGGGGACCGACCTCGGCGAACTGCCAGCCCGCGCGGATCGTCTTCGTGAAATCTTCGGCTGCCAAAGAGCAGCTCAAGCCTGCGCTCGCGCCCGGCAATCTGGCGAAGACGATGGCCGCGCCGGTGACCGCGATCGTCGCCATCGACTACGAATTTTATGAGCAGTTGCCGAGGCAGTTTCCGCACGCGGATGCGCGCAGCTGGTTCGCCGGCAACCCAGCGATGATCGACGATGGCGGCACGCGCAACGGCATTTTGCAGGGTGCTTATTTGATTCTGGCCGCACGCGCGCTAGGACTGGATACCGGGCCGATGTCGGGTTTCGACAAGGCCAAGGTCGATGAAATCTTTTTCAACGGCACCGCCTGGAAGAGCAATTTCCTGATCAATCTCGGTTACGGCGATGCGAGCAAGGATTTGTATCCGCGCAGTCCACGGCTGGATTTCGCCGAAGCCGCAAAGATCGCCTGAATCGCACTCCTCAAAGCTTTTCAACCCTCTCAATTTCAATCGATTCCAAAAAGGAAAACTTCAATGACGCACTCGTTCCGTACTCCGATCATCGCAGCCTTGTTCGCCGGCGCTTCGCTCGCAGCCTCCGCCGAGCCGGTGGACTACAGCATCGACAGCGGCCATACACAGGTGCTGTTCAGCTGGAACCATTTCGGCTTCTCGAATCCGACGGCGGACTTCAAGAACATCAGCGGCAGCTTGAAGTGGGATGAAAAACATCCGACCCAATCCAGCGTTGAAGTGAGCATTCCGCTCGATGGCCTCAACACCAATGTCGACAAGCTCGATGAACATCTGAAGAGTGCGGATTTCTTCGATGCGGCGAAGTATCCGGACATCACCTTCAAAAGCACGCAGATCAAGAAGTCCGCCGGCAAAAATCACTTCAGCGTGACCGGCGACCTCACCGTGCATGGCGTGACCAAGCCGGTGACGCTGGCAGTGACGATCAACAAGGTCGGCGTGAATCCGATCGTCAAGGCAGCGGATGTCGGCATCAATGCCACCGGCACTTTGAAGCGGTCGGACTTCGGCGTCGGCGCGTATGTGCCGAACGTCAGCGACCAGATCAAGCTCAACATCACCGCGGAGGCGCTCGGCCCGAAAGCCGAGTAATGGCGGATTGCGCAAAGGTTCCTCAGTGGGCGGCTTGCGCGGGGCACAAGATCGGTTTTCACAGCAAACGGAAGATCAATATGACCACAACTTCATCGACAATTCGCCAGCTACAGCGCGTGATTCCGGGTATTGCGACTTCCGATGGCGCGGGCGTGAAACTGCGGCGCAGCATCGGCTCACAGGCGAATCTGCGGGTCGATCCTTTCCTGATGCTGGATGAATTCGGCACCGACAATCCGGGCGATTACATCGCCGGTTTTCCGCCGCATCCGCACCGCGGTTTCGAGACGGTGACGTACATGATCGACGGCCGCATGCAGCACCGCGATCATCTCGGCAACGTCGGCGATCTCGGCCCCGGTTCGGTGCAGTGGATGACCGCCGGCCGCGGCGTCGTGCATTCGGAAATGCCGCTGCAGGAAAGCGGACGCATGCGCGGATTCCAGCTCTGGATCAATCTGCCGGCGCGTGAAAAAATGAAGCCGGCGGCTTATCGGGATATCCCCGCAAGCGAGATTCCGCAGACGACTTTAAGCAGCGGCGCGAAAGTAAAAGTGATCGCCGGTAGCCTCGATGCAGACGGCCATAAAATTTCCGGGCCAATCAACAACGCCGAGCGGCGCGTCACTACCGATCCCTTGTTTATCGATGTTGAATTGCCGGCGGGCGCCAACTTTAGTCACGCCGTCGACGCCAGTCACAACGTCTTCCTATATGCCTACGAAGGCAGCCTTGAAGTCGGCGGAAAAATGTTGCCGACGCAAGCTGCAGGCGTGCTTTCGGCTGGCGATGAGGTTCGCGTCACCGCGAGCACAGCGGGAGTGCGCTTCATCTTGCTGGCGGCGCGTGCGCTGAATGAGCCGGTAGTTCAATACGGCCCATTCGTGATGAATACGCGCGAGGAAATCGAGCAGGCGATGCGCGATTATCAGTCGGGCGAGTTCTCGAAAAGCGCAGTATAAAAAACGTTTAAGCGTCGCAAAAAACGGGAGCTTCGGCTCCCGTTTTTGATACCGAGCGGTCAACCGGCAAGCAAAGGCGAGCGCCTTGACCTAGCGCTTTTTCGCCGCCTTCAGCGCAACCTCACTCGGCTCGCCTTTGCGGCCGAGGTCTTCAAGCATAGTGCCGAGGTCTTCGGCGTGCTCTTCTTCCTGCGCCAAAATATCTTCGAGCACGCGGCGCGAAGTCGGGTCGTCATCGCCGATGTATTGCACGGCTTCACGATACGAATCGATGGCGATGCGCTCGGCCACCAGATTTTCCTCGATCATCTCGACCAGGCTGTCGCCTTCGACATATTCCGCATGCGAGCGCGTGGTCAAGCCTTCCGGATTGAAGTTGGGCTTGCCGCCGAGTTGAGTGATGCGCTTGGCCAGCAAATCCGAATGCGCCTGCTCCTCGTTGGCATGCTCCAGAAATTCCGCTGCGATGCTTTTCGCGTTGATGCCGGACGCCATGTAGTAGTGATAGCGATAACGCAAGGTGCAGACGATTTCGGTCGCCAGTGCCTCGTTCAGCAGGCTGATGACTTTCTCGCGGTCGCCGCGATAGCCCTGCGTCACCGCGCCATCGCGCAGGTGCGCGCGGGCGCGCTCGCGCAGTGTGTTGATGTCGGTCAGCAAGGGCTTCTTGCTGGTCTGCGGATTGTCGGTGGCGTCTGCCATAAAACCCTCCAGGGTTGATCGGTTGATGTTGCTGCGGAATCGTTTCGCTCATCGCGGGCTAAGGAACGAACGAATGAATTTGTACGGTTGATAAGGCAAGCCTGTACCGCAACTCGAAGCAGTGCCCGCAATTTCAGCGCTGGCAGCCAGCGCCGGTTTCGAGGCTACGACCGCCGCCGCCTTCCAGCGTTCCCCATCAACGCCATGTGCAGCGCAACATTCCGTGCAGCAGACCGTTAAACTGCGCGCCGATGATTTCCCTCAACGCACTCACCTTGCGCCGCGGTTCGCGCGCGCTGCTCGAAGACGCCACGCTGACGATGCACGCCGGCTGGCACGTCGGCATCGTCGGCCGCAATGGCACCGGCAAGTCGACGCTGTTCGCCGCGATTCTCGGCCATCTCGCGGCCGACAAGGGCAATCTTTCGGTGCTGAAAAACATTGCGATTGCCACCGTCGCGCAGGACACGCCCGGCTTGCCCGATCTCGCCATCGAATTCGCGCTCGATGGCGATGTCGAGCTGCGCGATCTGGAACGCCGGTTGACGATCGCCGAAGACACCGAAGACATCGAAGACATCAGCTCCATTCACGAGCGTCTCAACATCATCGGCGGTTACTCGGCGCGTGCGCGCGCAGCCAGCCTACTGCATGGCCTGGGCTTTTCGCAGGAAGCGCAGAACCGCGCCGTTGCCAGCTTTTCCGGCGGCTGGCGCATGCGTTTGAATCTGGCGCGCGCGCTGATGTGCCGCTCGGATTTGTTGCTGCTGGACGAGCCGACCAATCATCTCGATCTCGACGCCGTAATCTGGCTGCAAAGCTGGCTGGTGAGTTATCCCGGCACCTTGCTGGTGATTTCGCACGACCGCGAATTTCTCGATGCGATCTGCACGCACACCGTGCATCTCGAAGGCACCAAGGCGACGCTGTACACCGGCAATTATTCGCAGTTCGAACGCCAGCGCGCCGAACGGCTGACGCTGCAAGCCGGCGCTTATGTGAAGCAGCAGCGCGAGATCGCGCACTTGCAAAAGTTCATCAATCGCTTCCGTGCATCGGCCAATCGCGCGACACAGGCGCAGAGCCGCGTGAAAGCGCTGGAGCGGATGGAACTGGTCGCCGCCGTGCATGCCGATTCGGAATTTTCATTCGAGTTTCCGGAGCCGGATCGCCTGCCCTCGCCGCTGGTGCGTTTCGATGAAATCGATGCCGGCTACGACACCCAGATCATCCTGAAAAACCTGCGCGTGCTGATCGCGCCCGGCGAACGCATCGGCCTGCTCGGGCCGAACGGCGCGGGTAAATCCACGCTGGTGCAAACCATCGCCGGCGCGCTGCCGCCGATCGCCGGCAAGATGATGCGCGATCCTTATCTGCGCGTCGGCTATTTCGCGCAGCACACCACCGACAGTCTTGATCCAAAAGCCTCGCCGATGCTGCATCTGCGGCGGCTCGATCCGAAAGCCACCGAGCAGAACCTGCGTACTTTTCTTGGCGGCTTCAACTTCAAGGGCGATCGTGCATTTGAAGCCGTCGAGCCGTTTTCCGGCGGCGAAAAAGCGCGACTGGCGCTGGCGATGGTGGTGTATCAACGGCCGAATCTTCTGCTGCTCGACGAGCCGACCAACCATCTCGATCTCGACATGCGTCACGCGCTCGAAAGCGCGCTGATGGATTTCACCGGCGCGGTCGTCGTGGTTTCGCATGACCGGCATCTGCTCACCAGCACCTGCGAAAAACTCTGGCTGGTGGCGGAAGGTCGTTGTGTCGATTTCGACGGCGACCTGGATGATTACGCGAAGTGGCTGAACTCGCGCGATCTCAACGGCAGCTCCAAACCCTCGACAAAAAATGGCGAGCGAAATTCGTCGAAAAATTCGGCCAAGGATCAACGCCGCGCCAGCGCGGATGTGCGCGCGCAGTTGAAGCCTTTGCAAGACAGCGTTCGCAAGCTCGAAGCGAAAATGGCGAAGCTGCAAAAAGAACTCGCCGCGATCGAGCAGCAACTTGCCGACCCGGCGATTTACGAAACCGCACGCGGTACGGATCTGGCAACGGCGACGCGCAGGCAAGGCGAACTGAAAAAGCAGCTCGGCGGCAGCGAAGAAGAATGGCTGGAAGCGACCGAGCAGATTCAAACACTCAGTTCATAAAAGCGGCCGCAAGCACCTGAAGATGCTGCCTGGAATTTGCTGGTGACCTGCCAATGATCCGGGGATTCAAGCCTATGCAAGCGCTGGTGATCAGCGACGTTGCAGGCACCGATTACGCACGCGCCAAGCGCCAGGTTTTGCGATCCTTCAAACCGCAGGCATCGTCGCCAGTTCCAGCATTTGCAGGTAATTCAACGCGAATTCGCGCGCTGGTACGCCAATGCCGCCGCCGCACATTTCCGGTATCGCCTGCAGGCCCGCGCAGACTTTCGGGCGGCGCGGGTCGTTGAAAATCGCACAGCTCGAATCCTCCCGTAATTGCACGCAGCGCACACCCGCCGGCTTGCCTTCGGGCATGCCCGGAATCGGCGAGGAAATGGACGGTGCGATACAACAGGCGCCACAACCGCTACGGCACTGCATCGTTCAAATCCGCGATAGATTCGGCGGCTTGGCGAGCTTGCCGATGATGTGAGTTTGGTTGCCTCGAAGTGCGCATCCAGCCAATCCGCCGGTTAAAATTCGCGCCATTCAGCACGCCATTTCCATCCCGATCAACCGGCAATGTAGACTTCACTCGCGACCTTTTAACCGGTTTCACTGTCGCATCATCCCAGAAAGTCGAAGATGAGTGACTTTTCACCATAGTATTTTGCCCAGGAGTATCGAATGAAGCAGATCAAAAGCAGCATCCGTTGGGTTGGCGCAGTCGCAATCGTTGGCGTGCTTGGCGGCCTTGGCGCCTGCAATAGCAGCAGCATGTCGTCGTCCCCCAGCGGCGGCGGAACATCCGGCAGCGCGATGGCCGCGCCGGCGATGACTGCATCGCCGACGATGGCACCTGCCGACACCACCGGCGGAACTTCCGGCGGCGGCACCAGCGGCGAAATGACCGGCGGCACTTCGGGTGGCGCGACCGGCGGCTAAGCAGAAACTCGAATAGCGCCGGTTACGAAACTGTGATCGGCGCTATTTTTTGTCCTGAGCCGGGGCCATGCTGGCCGGCCGTCAGTCGATTAGATTGAGCGCGATTGGCCTGATCCAAACTTTTCCGCATTCATTCTCCTGCGATCGGCGCGGCCAGATCCTCCAGCGAGCGGTGTTCGCCGGCCAGTCCAAAACGCCAAGCCACTGCGGCGGCGATCAACATCAGCGCAGCGCCAAAGGCATAGCCCCAGGCGATGGAACTGCGTTCGCCGGTGTCGATCAGCGCAGCGAATAATGCGGGACCGGCGATGCCGCCGAGCGCGGTGCCGAGCGCATAAAACACGGCGATGGCGAGCGCGCGCACTTCCAGCGGAAAGCTTTCACCGATGGTGAGATAAGCCGAACTGGCCGCTGCCGATGCGAAGAAAAACACGATAGTCCAGGCGATCGTCTGGCCGCTGGCGTCCAGCAGGCCGTGGACAAAAAGCTCGGCGGTAATCAGCAGCAAGATGCCGGACAAACCATAGGTCAGCGCCATCATCTGGCGTCGTCCGATCGAATCGAAAAAGCGGCCGAGCAACAGCGGCCCGAGGAAATTACCCGCCGCGAATGGCAGCAGATAAAAGCCGATACGCGCGGAAGGCACACCGAAGAATTTGCCCAGCACCAGCGCGTAAGTGAAGAAAATCGCGTTATAAAAAAACGCCTGCGCAGACATCAGCACGAGGCCAACGACCGCACGCTGCGGGTAGCTTTTGAACAGGGCGCGCGTGACTTGCAGCATGCCCACATTTTGTGCGCTGACTCGCAGACGGATACTTTTCAGCGGCTCAGCTGACGCATTACCCTCCCAGTTATTCGGCAAATTATTGTGGCGATCATTCGCCTGCGTTTCGATAGCGCTCAGAATTTCATCGGCCTCGTCGACACGACCATGCAGCATCAACCAGCGCGGACTTTCCGGCAGGAAACTGCGCAGAAATAAAATCACCGCGCCGAGCACCGCGCCGATGCCAAAGGCGAGACGCCAGCCGATATCCGGCGGCAATAATCCCGGCTGCAACAGCAGCACCGCACCCAGCGCGCCGAGTGCAGCACCGATCCAGAAACTGCCGTTGATGACGAGATCGGTCTGGCCGCGATAACGCGCGGGGATCAGTTCCTGAATCGCAGAATTGATCGCGGTGTATTCGCCGCCGATGCCGGCGCCGGTGAGGAAGCGGAACAGCATGAACATCCTGGCGCTGGGCGAAAGCGCAGTCGCCGCGGTGGCGAGTAAATAAAGCCCGAGCGTGACGAAGAACAGCTTCTTGCGGCCGAGCCGATCGGTGAGCCAGCCGAACAGAAACGCGCCGCCGACTGCGCCGGTTAGATAAAAGCTGGCCGATTCGCCGATCTGCGCATCGCTCAAATGCAGGCTGGGGCTGGCCTTGAGCGCGCCGGAGATCGCACCGGCCAGAGTCACTTCGAGACCATCGAGAATCCAGGTAATGCCGAGTGCGATCACCACCAGCGTATGAAAGCGGCCCCAGCGCAAGCGATCGAGCCGCGCGGGAATATCGGTTTCGATGATGTGGCCGGCGCCAGTTTCTGAATCGGGCGTCGCATGGGCCGTTGAATGGCGGATCGAAGGAGTCATCTCAAAACTTAGTCGCCCTGATCGCGCCTGCGTTCCGTCGCGGCGTTCAACGCGGTTGGCGACGCCGGCAAGTTAGCGCTTAAGATTGGACATGAGCACGCCAACTTCCAGCATCCGACTTTCACCGGCCAAACTTGCCGGACTCGCTTTCGTTTTCCTGTGGTTTTTCATCGGCGGCGTCGGCCATTTCGTTGCGACGCCCTTTTTCACGCAGATCGTGCCGCCTTACATTCCGTGGCCGCTGACCGCGGTTTATGTCAGCGGCATATTCGAGTTGCTCGGCGCATTCGCGCTGTTTTCGCCGCGCCTGCGGCCGCTTGCGGGCGTCTGCCTGATCGTGCTGATCCTCTGCGTAACGCCGGCCAATATCTACATGCTGCAGAACGCGGAGCATTTTACGTTCGCGCCGCGCTGGGCCTTGATCGTGCGGCTGCCGATTCAGGTGCTGCTGATTGTTTGCGTCTGGTGGTCGACGCGCCGCCCGCATTGATGCCGGCAGCCGCTGCTGGATTAAACTCACGTCCATAACAACAACGAAAAATCATGCGCACCATCGTCGTCAAATACACGATTCAGGCTCCGATCGAACAGGTGTTCGACCGCCTCGCGGATCACGCGCATTACGATCAATTTCCCGGCGTGAGCAAATCCGTGCTAACCAAAAACGGCAAGCCGAACAAGAACGGTGTCGGTGCGATTCGTGAAATCACTGCGGGCAAGGCTTGGTTCCGCGAAGAGATCACGGCGTATCAGCGGCCGACACGGCTGGACTACAAAATCACCGATTCGTTTCCGCCGGTGGAGCACCTCGGCGGCAGTGTGCAGTTGAAGAAAGCCGGCAGCACTACCGAAATCACCTGGACTTCGAGCATCCGTTTGAAAGTGCCGCTGATCGGCAACCTGCTGACGCCGGTGCTCACCGCCAAGCTGGCGAAATCATTCAAACAAATTTTGCAGGCGATCAGTCGCCAGCTTGCGGGCTGAAAAGATTGCGGCCCAAGCGCGTGGAGTGTTGATCTCTGGCCAACTCGACCGCACGCCTTCACGGCGAATCGACCCCATAACAACCGCTGGCATTGCCGATAACCGCCTTCCGGCGGCAGGCCGGGCTGTTTCGGAGATCTGCGGCGTCAATCTTGCGGCTCAGAGTCCATCGGGTGCAGGGACGCGCCTTATCCATTTCAAGAGCGCACCAGCGACCTGAGTTGTCGAGGGAACGTTCTTTTGCTTGAGCGCCTCCCACCATGTTCCGCTTTCCGCATCCATCAAAATCTCTTCGATGTCTTGCTGTCGCCAGCCTTGCCTTGTTCGCGGCGAACGCCCACGCTGCCTGGGATTCCACCGCGACGCACGCCATACCGCTGGACAGTTCCATCGCCACTTCACCGCTGGCAGGCAGCACGCCGCTGCATCTTGGCGTCGACCTTCAGCTGCGCAATCAGGATCAGCTGAAGGCTGCGATCAAAAACCTGTACACGCCCGGCAACCCTCAGTACGGAATGTATCTGACTCCGGCGCAGTTCACCGCCCAATACGGCCCGACTGCGGATCAGGTGAGTTCGGTGATGAGCTATCTCGCGCAGATGGGCTTCACCAACCTCAGCGTGACGCCCAACAACGCGCTGGTGACCGGCGACGGCACTGCGGCAATGGCGGCGAAAGCCTTCAACACTACGCTGGTGCAGTTCACCCAGAACGGCAAGACGGTCTACATGCCGGGAGCCGACGTCATGATGCCGAGCAGCCTGAATGGCGTGGTGCTGGGCGTAACCGGCCTGCGTACTGCGTTTCCGATGACGACCAACAGCATGCAGCTGCATCAGGATGCCAAGCCATCGCCGGCGGTCAGCGCCGCCATCGCCAAGGCGGCTCGCGGACGGCCGCAACCCGCCGCGTTCGACCCGACCACCGCGTTCCTGAACATGACCTTCCTGCCGGCGGCGTTCGTCAAAGCCTACGATGCGGAATCGACACCGGATGGTTCCGCAACCGTGGTCGCCATTTCCACCGGCGGCACCGATCTTTCCGGACCACTCGCCGATATCCGCGCGTTCGAGCGCTTTGCCGGCCTGCCGTTCGTACCCATATCCGTGGTGCAGACGGCGCCGGTTCCCGCCACGCAGACGCCGGACAACGACGGCGAATGGGATCTCGACGTGCAGTATTCCACCGGCATCGCCGGCAACGTCAAAGGCGTGATCTTCTATAACGGTGCGGGTATCGGCGATCTGGGATCGCTGCAAGGCTTTGCCAACGACAACAAGGCCAAGCTGCTCAATATGTCGTTCGGCGGCTGCGAAACCGTAGACGAAGCGGCCGGCGACATCGCAATGGACGATATGGCGTTCATGCAGATGGTCATGCAGGGACAAACCGCTTTCGCCTCTTCCGGCGATGCCGGCGCTTCCTGTAGCGTGGCTGCCAATCTGGGCACGCCGGATTCCGGCCCGACCGATGTCGAATATCCCGGCTCGTCGACTTATGTGGTTTCGGTCGGCGGCACTTCGCTGTTCACCGACGCCACTTATGACTACAACGGCGAAATCGCCTGGCCTTCCGGCGGCGGAGGCACCAGCGTGTTCGAGACTTCATCGACATTCCAGGCCGCTAGCGGTGTGGAAACCGCATCGTCCGCTCCGACCAATCTGCGCGCGGTACCCGACGTTTCCATGAATGCCGGTTTCAACATCGGACCCGCAGCGGGGTTCTACGAAACGGCGGATGTCATCGATAACGGATATCACGAATATACGGTCGGCACCAGCCTTTCCTCTCCGTTGTCGATGGGCAGCTGGGCGCGCTTCCAGTCGGCGCACTGCGAGTCGTTTGGCTTCGCCATTCCACTGATCTACGCGCTCGATACGGCCGGCGGATTGATGTCCACCGCCACCGGCTTCAACGACATCACCGAGGGCACCAACGGCGTCTATGTCGCCGGCACCGGCTTCGATTACACCAATGGCTTTGGCAGCTACGACATCGGCCTGGTCAACAGCGCGCTGCCTGCCGCACCCACCACTTGCACGGCCGATACGCCGCCGGTTGCCGTGCTTTCGCCTTCGGTAACGAGTGGCCCGGCGCCGCTGGCGGTGACCTTCGACGCCAGCGCATCGAACGATCCGGACGGCAACGGCATCGCTTATTACGTGATGGATTTCGGCGACGGCAACGATGTGACCTTCCAGGACAACACATTCTCGCAGCCGTCCGTATTCCCGTCGCACAGCTATGCCAGCCCCGGCGTTTATATCGCAACATTGCAGGTGCGCGACGGCCGCGGCGCGGTCAGCAAATCGGTCTCGCAAGCGATCAACGTCACCGGCATTCCGGCGGTTTGCAACTTGCCCGGCGTTACCATCATGACCAGCCCGCCTGGCGTCAGCCCCGGCGAAGAAGGCATGGATACCGGCAACGGCATCGACGATCTGCTGTCGGTTTCGGTTGCCGAGCCGGGCGACATGCCGAACAAGCTGGTGTTCACCATCGTCGTCAACAATTTGACCACCGTGACGCCGAATTTCCGTTGGGTGGTTTATTTCCGCCTGCCGAACGACACGCTGCGCGACACCGATCTCTACTATGTTGCGATGGTCAGCGCCGATGGTGCCACGCCAGTGTTCAACTACGGCATCAAGACCATCGAACCCGGCGCCGGGTTGGCGGTGTACAACGTGCTCGGCACACTCGACGCCGCCAGCAACTACACGCCCGCTGGCGTGATTACGCTGGTGCTGGACAAGTCCGCCACCGGCATTGGCACCAGCGGCATTCACACCGGCGACCTGCTGACTTACATCGAAGCCAACACCCGTATCTCCGTAGCCGACTCACCCAGCGGCACCACACCGCTCGGCTCCGGTACCACTCAGGACGACGCCGGCGACCGGCTGCCGTATCTGGTGCTCGGCAACGATATCTGCGCGGCCGGCGTAACCGCAACGACGACGCTGGGCAGCACCTCGGGCAGCAGCACCGGGGGTAGTTCCGGCGGAGCGTCGACCGGTGGAAGCTCTGGCGGAAGTTCGGGAGGGACCTCAACGGGTGGCACGTCTGGCGGTTCGACTACCGGCGGCAGTTCTACCGGTGGAATCGCAGGCGCAAGCTCGACCGGCGGAACGACCAGCACTGGAAGCGGCAATTACCACGGATTTTTCGGTGGCTCGTTCGGCGAGGCGATCATTCCTCTCGCTTTGCTGGCAGGCCTGCGCCGTCGCAACAAAAAGAGACTACTCAGCTAGCGCGAAGCACTGCAAGATTCGCAAATCAGATGACATGGAAGAGGCCTCGGTGACGAGGCCTTTTTCATTTTGGTCTGCGTCCACAACTCGATAATCCCGGGCCGGATTGATGAAACCGGCGCGAAGCATCAAGGTCCACATCACGCAGTCCGAATCGACCGCTGGTTCAATCGATGGATCAATTGAGGGAGAAAGTTTCATGCAGTCTTATTCAGCACTGATTACCGGCGGCGCGCAGGGTATCGGCAAGGCGATTGCGAAGGCGCTGGTGGACGACGGGCTGCATGTGGTGATTCTCGATTCGGCAGCGGATGCAGGGGACGAAACGGTTGAAGAACTCGGCGGTGCAGCGCACGCGACATTCATCGAAGGCGATGCCGCCAGCGAAGCCGATGTGCAGCACGCGGTCGCAATCGCGGCGGAGCACGGCAAGGGACTGCGCGCTGCGGTCGGCAACACCGGCATCATGATCCGCAAGCCGGTGACCGAACTCACGCTGGAAGAATGGAACCGCGTGCTGGCCGTGAACCTCACCGCCGCGTTCCTGCTCGCGCGCCATGCCGCGCCGCAGCTTGCGAAACACGCTGGTGCGATGCTGTTGATCGCATCCTCGCGCGCGCTGATGTCCGAAGCCAATACCGAGTCTTACAGCGCCAGCAAAGGCGGCATCGTCGCGCTCACGCATTCATTGGCGATCAGCCTCGGCCCGAGCGTTCGCGTCAACTGCATCAGCCCCGGCTGGATTGCGACGGACGCCTGGCAATTCAGCGCGCGCCGCCATGCGCCGAAGCTCAGCTCGGAAGATCACGCGCAGCATCCGGCCGGTCGCGTCGGCACGCCGCCGGATATCGGCACACTGGCGAGTTTTCTGTTGTCCGACAAAGCCGGCTTCATCACCGGCGCGAATTACGTGGTCGACGGCGGTATGACGCGCAAGATGATTTACGCCGAATAGCGCCAGCTCGGCATCGCTATCGCACGCAGGATTTTTATTCAGCCCGCTGCGCAAGCAAAGCCACACGGTGCATAGGCGCTTCAATACACGCCTCGATCGGTATTACGAAAAGCACCACCGAACACGTTACCAACCGCCAGTGCCCGCTTCGCCTTTCCACGGTCCGACGATTTCGTACGTCACCCAGCCGCCATAAAAACCACCGCCTTGCGGGCGCACGCGCTCATCGCCGAGGAAACATTCCACGCGCGAGGGATAGAACGACCACCAGCCCGCGATGCCTGCAAATGCTGGCGTCGGCGCCGGATAGCGCCACAAGGCACTCGCCGCCTCGCGCCCATCCGCCAGCCGTACCGAGCCATAAGCGGCGCGGCCTTTCCATTCGCAAAATGAACTACCGGCTGCCGCGACGATGAACTCGCTGGGCACATCTTCCGGCGGCAGATACACCGTCGGCGGACTCGCCGTTTCCAGCACGCGCAGCGCACGCACCGAGCGCGCGATCTCCACGTCGCCGAAGCGCACCACAACCTCGCGTGGCTCCGGCACCAGCACCGGCGGCCGCGGGTAATCCCACACCGATTCCTGACCGGCTTTCGGTTCAATCGCAAACGGCGGGCGCTGCTGGCCGGTGTTGATCCACATTGGCTATTGCTCACTTCAAATCAGACTGCTGAGTTCCGCGTAGCGGCGGAACAGGAAGGCGACGCGCTCGGCGTCGCTGGCGTATTTCTTTGCGCCGCCATCGGGCACATAAGCGGCGTCTACGGCGCGGTCGAGTTTTTCGTGGGCTTTCACCAGATCGGCCGGCATCGTCAGTGGATCATAAAGCTGTGCGAGCGTTGCGCCAGCATGCGCGGCGCGGGCATCGAGCACGGCTTGTGCGGCGGCTTCGATGTCCGCGCGGAACTTTTCCGGAGAACGTAATCCACGTTCGTTCGTTCGTTCGTTCGTTCGTTCGTTCGTTCGTTCGTTCGTTCGTGCAGGCTGATGGCCAGGGAAAATTGTTATAGACGATCTGGGCGGAGTAACGGAAGTCACTTTTGAGACGACCGCAGACGGCGCGGACCCAAGCCATGTGCATGGTGCTCGTCATCGCCCCAAACAGCCACATCGGGGCATCTGGTACCGCAAGATTACTGTTGCCGTTTATGACATCCGGTGCCATGTAGCCAAATGGAATGAATGACCGATTCTCAGATGAATGTGCTGGCACCAATAAGTAGTCGCTTTTCGGCTGGCGAATCTCTGCAAATAGTGTTGGAGTCTTTGCTAACTCTACCGTTTGGACCTTCTTACTAGCAGCACGAAAATCGCGTACACCTTCAACTCGCTTTTGCACTTCTGACAACGCAGCTAATTGTGCGGAAGAAATGTTCGTCAGCCAAAGACACCATCGTGTTTCGCCATTCAAGTATTCGTGCGCGCTCACAAAAGGCCTGATCCACTTTGCTGCATTCGGTTCAACACTGACAGGCCTCTCTTTATCAGCGTTGTCTAGCAGCAGAAAGCCTCCGTCCACTGGCTTACTGCCGTAAAGCATTGGCGGCACTTGGCAAAGAGGATCGCCACGGCTCGGCAGAACGACATCGGGAGCATCGACCAAATACGGATTGATATTGCCCGCCTTCGATTCGATCGCGGGACCATCAATCTCGGCGTAGTCGAACAGCGGCTTTATCGCTAAATCTTCGCGGCCAAAACCGATAATCACGCAATGCACGGCGGCCTTGCCCGGCGCTTCATTGGTCCATTTGAAGGTGCGATGCGCGAACTGAATCTTGATGCCGTGGCGCAACAGCTGACTCCACAACACGCCCACCTGCTCGCCTTGCGTGATGCTGTTGGTGCTGACGAAGGCGCAGCGGATGTGCTCGCGCGCTGTTGAATCCTGCTGATCGAGCGAGACGAAAATATCTTCGATGCCGCGTGGCTGCTTGCCGAAACGTACGTC
>CAJCJH010000045.1 GCA_903970615.1 Rhodospirillales bacterium | reverse complement strand
CAGGGCACTGGTGGTGATGCTCCAGGCGCCGGCGCTGTTGGACGTGGTGGTGTAGGTGACGCCGTTGATGACGGTGCTGACGAAGGCGTTGGCTTCGGTGATGCCGCTGACCACCGGCGTGGTGACGCTGGTGATGCTGTCGGTCGAGCTGCTGCCGGTGTCGTTGCCGCTGCTGTGCGTCAGTGCCGATATGGCTGCCGGAATAGTGGTGTTGATCGTGATGGGCAGAGCCGGCGACTGCGCAGATTCATTGCCGGCGGTATCTGTTTCTGTGCTGGTAATGGTGTGCGGACCCGCCGCGAGCGGGGCGGTCGGCGTCAGCGTGTTGGTTGTCGGATCAAACGTCGCGGGGACTTTGACACCGTCGACATATAAGCTGACGGTGTCGCCGGGCGCAGGCGCGGTAACGGTGAATGAGGGATCTGTATTGCTGGTGATGCCGTCGCTGTTGCTGATGCCGGTATCGGTGGCCGGCGTCATGTGCGGTGCGGCTGGAGCGGCAGGCGGAACGGTGTCGATAACGATCGACTGCGCGGGCGACTGCGCGGATTCGTTGCCGGCGGGGTCGGTCAGCGTGGTGGTGATGGTATGCGGGCCATCCGCAAGCGGGGTGGTCGGCGTCAGTGTGTTGGTGGTCGGATTAAACGTCGCGGGGACTTTGACGCCATCAACATACAAACTTGGCGTATCGCCGGCCGGGGGAGCGGTGATGACGATCGTTGGATCGGAATTCTTGGTGATGCCGTCGCTGTTGCTGCTGCCGGTGTCACTGCTGGGCGCGAGGTGCGGGGCAGGCGGTGCGGCGGGCGGCATCGTATCGATCGTCAACGTCAACGACGTGGCGGGGCTGGTGACGCCGGCGGGGCTGGTTTGCGTCACCGTGATGGTGTCGGCTCCATCCGGCAAGGCGTGTGTCGGGGTTGCGGACCAATTGCCGTTGGCGTCTACCGTAGTTTGCAGAATCTCGCCGGTAGGCAGAGTGACGGTGATCTTGTCGCCGGGAACGCCGGTGCCGGTGAGCGTGGGCGTGTTGACGTTGGTTAGATTGTCGCCTTTGACGCCCGAATCGGACGCAATAGCCAGTTGCACCGTGGGCGCGGAAGGAGCGGAAGGCACAGCAGGACCGTGATCCGCAGCTCCGCCGGTAATCGTGGCGGCGGCGATGGCGCCACCGGCCACGGCTAGCGCGATGAGTGCTGCATCGGCGGCATCAAACGCCTCGGCGAACGGCGCAGCAAACGCCGATACGGCATCTCCGCCCAAGGCCTGCCCGGAATCGAACGCCGGCGCGAGGTTGCCGAGATATTCGGAAGTGGCACCACTTTCCGGTATGTAGTTGTAGATGAAGCCGTTCTCGGCCTGACCGACCAGCGAGGCGAATCCACCGTCGTCCGTATAGAAGTCTTGCAGGATCAGGTCCGGCGCGGAAATATCGGAGCCGGGGAACGCAACATAAAGGTCGTTGCCTACCCGCTCGACGCGGATATTATCTGGCGCCAGTTGCGTCTCATCATCGATGAGCTGGATTTTTGCGCCTTTGGGTACATGAACCTTGTCCGCCGCGTGCTGATCCACCCCTTTGTGAAGCTTGATGGTGTGAACCGAACCTGAGGCATCGTTGACATTGAGGGTGTAGGCTTTCACTGATTCACGTCCCATGAAGTTATTTAAGCAACGGCGCGTGAAGCATTCTCGTCTGTGCAGCAACACAGACGCGGCAATGCTCCACCGGTAAATTTCGACTAGCTGGCGGCTGAGGGTTTTTTCGAGCAGGACATCCCGTGCAGCAACGGCTATGCCACTCGATTCGACCCAACCTTACATTTGCCCGCAACGATCAGTCTGTCCGTTGCCGGACAGTTCGCCGAAAAAATGATGATGGTTCGATGTTAGCATCAAAGATGTTAGCGTCAAAATAGACTACATGACTTAACTTGGCTCAGGGCCAATCACTTCGAAGCTTTGGCTCGCGCGGCCAGTTAATATGAAGAGCTTGGATGCTACGAAGAATGCGAAAAGCCCTCCGGTCCAGTGCTATCGGCGTCGGCAGCACGGGCTCGATCGATTCCCGAAACACCGCCGCATATGCTACTGACATTCCTTCGCGCCGAATCAGTCGCAAGCTCAAATAGTTATTCGCCCTTTGAGGTCACTATCTGCCAATTCAGGGCACTTTGTTCGATCGATCGGCATGGTTTCAGCTGTGCAATTCTCATCGGTGTGTCTCGGCCGGCCAAGTGAACTCAAACCGGGACCGATTCGCGTCTTCGGAGGCTCGTCGGTAAACCGATGGTGGCGCCTGTCATGCTTTTTGCGGCTATCTGCTTGATCGTCGTCCGCCTGCAATCCGACGGACGGACGGTCTGGACCAACTGAACGGTATGACCCTTCAAAGCGGGATATCCTGGCGCCTGCTGCAAATGCCTAAAATTTCCGAAAATAGAGCGTCCAAATTGAAAATTCGGCCCGCTTTGCCGGAAAAGAGCTGATTAGACCCGTTTCAAGCTGAATTCTGATTCAGGTTGCTCAAAATCCAAGTGGCCGGATAGAACTCGTCAACATTCACTAATAACCATACAACCAAGGGAATTCATGCCGAAGCGACCGCATCGTCCTGTAGTCGAGCTGTTCTTTTTCGATGCCGGCGGCGGCCATCGCAGCGCCGCCACCGCCCTGCTCCAGGTGATGGCGCAAACGCATCCGCATTGGCAGGTTTCGATCGTCAATCTGCAGGAACTGTTGCAAACCGTCGATCCGGTTAACCGCTTTTCGAAATATCAATCGCAGGACATTTATAACGCCATTCTGAAGCGTGGCTGGACGCAAGCTTCGGAGCCGCTGTTGAGAGGTTTGCAGCAAGGCATCCGACTGCTGGCGCCCGCCATTGAGGAGCGCCTGCGCATGCACTGGCGCAAGAACCCGGTTGATCTGGTGGTCTCGCTGATCCCGAATTTCAATCGCGCCATGTTTTGCGCGCTGCGCGACGTGCGCCCGGCCACGCCTTATATCACCGTGATGACGGACCTAGCCGATTGTCCGCCGCATTTCTGGCTCGAACCGCAGGATCAATACGTCGTCTGCGGAACTGCAACGGCGGCGCAACAGGCTAGCGAGATGGGCTACGCCGCAGACCGGATCTTTCAGGTTTCGGGAATGATCCTGAAGCCGCAATTTTATGATCGGGTGAAGAAATCGAAGCCGCTGTCGCGCGAAGCGCTCGGGCTTGCGCCCGGCATTCCCACGGCACTCATCATGTTCGGCGGCTACAGCGCGAACATCGCGGGCAAGATCGTAAAAGCACTGCGCGGTTGCGACTCAAAGCTACAAAGCATCGTCATGTGCGGGCACAACGAGAAGCTGCGCCACAAACTGCAAGGCCTGAAGGCTTGCCACGCGGTGGGTTTCACTTCGGAAGTCCAGTCGTACATGCGTCTGGCGGATTTCTTCATCGGCAAACCAGGTCCCGGCAGCATCAGCGAAGCGCTGCACATGGGCTTGCCGGTAATCCTCGAACGCAATCGGAAAACCATGTTGCAGGAGCAATACAACACTATCTGGGTCGAGCAGGAAGGCGTCGGGCTGGTGGTCAAGAAATTCAAGAAACAGATCGCCGACGCCGTCGATCAAATGCTGCAAACCGACCAGTTGTCGGTATTTCGGCACAAGGCCGCGCAGCTGAATAATCAAGCAGTGTTCGAGGTTCCCAAAATATTCGAATCGATCCTCGATAAAGGCGGGCGATTCCCCCGGATTTAGACTCGAAATAGAATTGCTGTGCGCCGCGAGCGAGTCGCATAAGCGAGCGCAGTGGTTTTCAGAGTCGAGGCCGAACGCTCAAGCCAGCTTGCAAAATGCCTCCCAGTCGGCCTTTACGTTCCGACTGTAGTGCTCTGCATATTCAAGCAGCGGTTTCGTCCAGCCTTTGGACGCGCCGAAGTGAATCAATTCATCGGCGATTGCAGAGCCTTGTCTGCCGCTGGATCGTAACTGCGCCCAGGCCGCCGTTTGGGCCATGCCGGTCAGGGCTTGCTTGAAGGCTTCGGGTTTGTCCAATCCGGCGAGATCGAGACGATCCTCGATCGGTTGCAATTCCTTCAACACATAGGGCCGCTTGCCCATACGGATTGAAGTCAAGTGCGCAGGCGAAACGGCCTGCATGCGTTGCTGGATTTCGACCACGCGATGCGCTGGATCGGGCCAATCGGGCTGCGGCACTTTCAGGCGCCGTTGCAGCGACGATGGCAGCGCTTCCTTCAAATCCAGCAGATGGTTTTTATCGGGCGATCCTTTACCGCGGACCAGAATCACATATCGGTTGACGCCCAGACTGCCGGTTCCGGCAATCCTGATCGCGACATCGAGCGGCTCGAACCACTGCGGATCACTTTGTTTACTGGCGAATTTACGAATCGTCTTGTCGACCTCGGCGCGTTCGGCCGGCGTGGCCTTCAGCAGATGCTTGCCATCGATCAGCAACTGCCTGCGTTTACCGACGACCTCGGTGCGGCGATCCAGAAATGCGACGCGATCCCGCTCGCTCACCGCGGCCAGCAATTGGCCGATCGGACCGCTCGCCGTAGCTTGAACAATCCACGCCGCCTTACCGCCCTGCAAGGCAGCGCGATAAGCCTCGACGAAATGTTTCGCCAGCGCGCGAGCCTGTTTTTCCGTCAGGCCGATCTCGGCCGCGGCGAGATAAATGCTGGTAACGGTTCGTGCAATTTCCCAGGCACACGGCGCCAGCACGGCTTCGTCAAAATCATTCAGATCGAAATAGACCTGACCATCATCGCCCTTGAAGCTGCCAAAATTCTCCAGATGCAGATCGCCGGTTATCCACGTCAGCGGCGCTTTATTTAAATCGGATTTACGCGGTAAATCCTCGTAAAACAGGTGACAAGTGCCGCGAAAAAAGCGGAAAGCGTTTTCGCGCATCGCCGCATATTTGAGCGGCAGCCGCGCGGCGCTGCGCCCGCGATTGGCTTTCTCGATCCGCTTGGCAAGATCGCGGCTCATGGCTTGTACCGGCTGTTTGACGGCGTATACGAATCGCAGCCGAGAACGATGCCAGCGCGCACCGCTGTCGCATTCACGGAGCGAATCGCCAGCATGAATTCCCGCTGGAATGTTGTGCATATCACCTGAAAGCATGATTCTTTCATGAGCGTTCTCAACGATCACTTCTCAAGGCATCTGTTTCCGGTTTCAGGATTCATTGCGAGCTTAATTTGTGTTCAAGCCTCGCCGCCGCGATGCGGGCGACCAGATAGCCGACCACCAGAAGATTCACCACCAGCGCGATGATTTTGGTTGCTGATTCGTGCCGGCACAACTCTAGTATTTCCAGCGGAATGAACAAGGCCGTCGCCACCACCGAAAGCCACTCTGCCCAACGCCGTTGCAGCCACAGGCCGATGCCTTCCATCAAGAAAATCGCTGCAAACAAAATAGCGCCTGCGCCTAAGGCCCGAACTTCATGCTGAGTGATACCACTGAGTTGATCGAGTACGCGCTGCACGACCTGCTGTTCCTGCTGCCCCGGCAGTGCCTCGCTCCAGGCGGCAATCGCATCCAGCGTTGCCGGATTGAGCAACTTCAGCGCAGCCAAGCCCGCGGCAATCACCGCTGCGGTTTCCAGAAACTTCAAAACCGCGATGACGCGCAGCACCTTGTTGGTCGGTTTGGCAAGCAGCGTGGTCATCAGCAGATGCTAGCTTGCTTTCGTCGTCTTGGGTTATTTGGTGGGCCCACCAGGACTTGAACCTGGAACCAAAAGATTATGAGTCTTCTGCTCTAACCAATTGAGCTATAGGCCCGTGCGCGGCAAGTATAAAGCTGCGTTGGATGCATGCGCAGTGCGTAAATCATCGGGCTGGAGAACGCGGCTTCAGTCGTCCTCATTCACGGTTTCACTTTGGGCGGCATGGGCGGCTTCGCGGCGGATTTTGCCGGGCCCGAAGCCGTGCAGTTTTTTGAAGGCGCGGCGGAAAGCAGCTTCGGTTTGATAGCCAAACTGTTCCGCAATAGCGGCGACCGAGCGGCGCGGATCGCGCAAGGTTCTGGCGGCTTCGGTCATGCGCCAGCGGGTGAGATAGTCGATCGGGCTGATGCCGAGCAGATCGCTGAACTGCTGTGCGAATGCGGTACGCGATTGCAGCGCGACTTCCGCCAGCGACGCCACCGTCCAAGGCTTGCCGGGCTGAGTGTGAATGACGTGCAGCGCGCGCGCCATGCGCGGGTCGAAAATCGCAGCGAGCAGTCCGCGCCGATTTTCGGCGCGTTCGATGTAGCTGCGCAACGCCATGACGAAGAAGGCATCGGCCAGTTTATCCAGCACCACTTCGCTGCCGAAATTGCCTTTGCCGGATTCGGTTGCCAGCAACTGCGCGAGCGTGCGAAAGCCGGCGTCGGCATTGTCGGCGCGCAATACGAACCAATCCGGCAGCGCATCGAGAATCGGGTTGTGACGACCGGTGGCGAAGGTGAATTCGCCGCACAGCATGATGGTCGCGCCCGGCGCGGCACCCGCTTCGATCGGCTGGCTCAGCGCATTGCACAGCGTGTGGCCGTGACCATGCGGGAACATGATGAGATCGCCTGCCTGCAAGCGCAGCGGCTCGGGCAGCACGGCGCTTTCGACCCAGCAACTGCCGCTATCCAGCAGATGAAACAGGCCGCGATCGGTGGCCGCATCGCGGTCGGTCCAGTTGCCGCAATAAGTGATGTTGTCGGTGACGCGCGCGTGCAGCTGATGCGCGCGGAGCACGGCGGCAAAAACATTTTCACCGAGGCGATCAAGCATGGCGAATCATCGAGCTTTGGGTCGGCATGGCGATGCTAGCGTAACGCGCTTCGCATGCGCTGCGCTGTTCGCGTCACGCCGGAAGGCTATTTCAGGACTTTTGGCCTGCGCTTCAATAAACTCTGCGACCTGCGAGCGTTTGCCTCGCCAATTTTCGTTTGCGAAATTCGCCGCCCATCCACGCATGTCCAGTCTCGAAGATCAGATTACGCGACGCCGCACGTTCGCCATCATTTCGCATCCCGATGCGGGCAAGACCACGCTGACCGAAAAGCTGCTGCTGTTCGGCGGCGCGATCCAGCTGGCGGGCACGGTAAAAGGCCGCAAAAGCGCGCGGCACGCAACTTCGGACTGGATGGCGCTGGAGCAGCAGCGCGGTATTTCGATCACGACTTCGGTAATGCAGTTTCCGTATCGGGATCGCATCGTCAATCTGCTGGATACGCCGGGCCACGAGGATTTCTCGGAAGATACTTATCGCACGCTGACCGCGGTGGATTCCGCGTTGATGGTGATCGATGCGGCGAAGGGCGTGGAACCGCGCACGATCAAGCTGATGGAAATCTGCCGGCTGCGCGATACGCCGATCATCACCTTCATCAACAAGCTCGACCGCGAAAGCCGGCCGACGCTCGATCTGCTCGACGAAATCGAAAAAGTGCTGGGCCTGCATTGCACGCCGATCACCTGGCCGCTCGGCACCGGCCGCGAATTCCGCGGCGTGTATCACCTGCTCGAAGACCGCTTCTATTTGTACAGCGGCGAAAAGAATCGCATCAGCGAAATCGAAACCGTCGATGGCCTGCGCGCGGCAGGCATGGCGGAGCGTTTCGGCGCGCCGTATCAAACGCTGCTGGATGAAATCGATCTGCTGCAAATGGCCGGCGCGGCGTTCGATCTCGAACAATATCGCGCGGCGAAATTAACGCCTGTGTTTGTGGGCGCGGCGATCAACAACTTCGGCGTGCGTGAGTTGCTGAATGGTTTCGTCGACTGGGCGCCGTCGCCGCAGCCGCGCATTGCCGCGTTCAACGAAATCGATCGTGAAGTGTTTCCGGAACATGATAAATTCTCCGGCTTCGTGTTCAAGATCCAGGCGAACATGGATCCGAAACATCGGGATCGCGTGGCTTTCCTGCGCGTCTGTTCCGGTGTTTATCGCAAAGGCATGAACCTGCACAGCGTGCGGCTCGGCGGCGTGGTGCGTATCTCCAACGCGCTGACGTTCATGGCGGCGGATCGGGAAAATGTGGAGACGGCGTATCCCGGCGACATCATCGGCCTGCACAATCACGGCACCATTGCGATCGGCGATTCATTCACCGAAGGCGAGAGCCTGCGCTTCAGCGGCATTCCGAATTTCGCACCGGAGTTGTTCCGCCGCGTGATCCTGAAAGATCCGCTGAAATCAAAGCAGCTCAACAAAGGGCTGGATCAGCTGTGCGAAGAAGGCGCGACGCAGGTGTATCGGCCGCTGATCAACAACGACATCGTGCTCGGCGCGGTCGGCACCTTGCAATTCGACGTGGTGCAGTATCGGTTGAAGGATGAATACAGCGTGGACTCCGCCTTCGAGCCGGTGCAGGTATTTTGCGCACGCTGGATCGCGGCGGACGACGAGCGGCAGATTGCGGCGTTCGTCGACAAGAACGAAGCGCGTGTGGCGCGCGATCATTACGGCGATCTGGTCTATCTGGCCTCGTCGTCGGTGAATCTGGCGATGACGCGCGAACGCCATCCGGAAATCGAATTTCTCGATACCAAGGAACATGCGCGGGCGTGAGCGCATCCGATGTGGTCAACGCTGGCGCGCAGTCGCCCGCTTTTCGTCGAGCAAGTGTGGCAAAGTGGCGATCGAAGTTGCCGTACAGCAGCAATTCAGCTTGGCATGCTAGCCTGCATTCGTCGGTTAAATCAGAGTCAAAGGGAGTTTCAAATGTTCAAGAAAACGCTTTCGTCATTGATCATCGTTGGCTCACTCGCGCTGGGCGCTTGCGGCCCGCAGCAGGCACCGCCGCCGCCACCGGCAGAAACCGCCACACCGGTCGCGCCGCCGCCAGCCGCGGCACCTGCCGCCGCACCGCGCCCGCGTCCGGAGCGTCGTGTCGAGCGCGAACCGGAATATGCACCGCCCCCGCCGCCGGTTTGTGGAGATTGCGGCACGATCGTATCAGTGCAGGAAGAACGGGTTGCTGGCCAGGCCACCGCACTGGGAACCTTGGGCGGCGCTGGCGCAGGTGCCGCGGCAGGCGGTCAGTTCGGCAAGAAATCCGGCAAGTTCGCCATGATGGCGCTGGGCGCTGTCGGTGGTGCGTTCGCTGGCCGTGAAGTCGAATCGCAGGTGCGCGCGAAGGACGTGTATCACGTCGTCGTCAACATGGAAGCAGGCGGCACACGCGAAGTCACCGTCGACCAGCTGAACGGCTTGGGCGTTGGCACCAAAGTGCATGTGAACGGCGATAACACCTTGTCTTACGCCAACTAAAAAGGCCGAATCGAAAAAGCCCGGGCCGCGCTGGTCCGGGCTTTTTTGTGCGTAAGGCTTTCTTTACGATTTGGATTTCGGTTCGATCACATTGACGATCGCTGCGGCCAGCTGGAACGGGCGTGAACCGAGCAGTGTGGCCAAGGCTGGCGGCAGATGTTTTTTGTCGAGCCTCAGCAACGACAATTGCGCGAAGCCCGGCTGCGATCCCGGTGTTGCGGCCCAGGTTTGCGTGATCGGACCATCGCCTTCCGGCAGCTCGACTCCCAGCGCTTGCAGCCGCTCGCGTTGAGGCAGCAGGGCGCGCGTGCCATCGGCCAGATCGGCCGATGATGCGCGGATTTCCATCCAGGAACTGAAGTCATGCTGCAAAAATGGTTGAGCGAGCTGGCGCACCAGCGGCTGCGACAGACCTGCACGCATGAAATCGCCGACGCGCGCTGCAATGACGCTGCTGCTTGAATTCGCCGAGCCTGCACGCGGGGCATCCAAGGCCAGGCCGCTGCTGAGATTCGCCTGCCAATGCACGCGCAGGCTCAACTGCTCGCCGTCGCCTTGCGGCTGGGTATTCATTTCGACCGCGATCCGCCACAGCGGTTTGGATTGGGATAAGCCGGGAATTTCGGCGGAAAATGCGAAATATTCCGGCTTACCGGCCGCAGGCAAACTCGAATCGCCGGAACGCGCGCTGCGAACGGCTGCAAGCCCGCGCTGCAACCGGCTTAAAATCGTCGGGCGTTTTTTGACGCCAAGCACTTTCGTTCGGCCCATGACCACATCATACCGATTCATTGTCGCAGGCCGTGTGCAGGGCGTCGGATTCCGCCAAGCGACTTGTTGGCAAGCGACCGCGCTGAAACTGCGAGGCTGGGTGCGGAATCGTGCGGATGGCAGGGTCGAGGGCTGGGTTTTTGGCAGCGAGGACGCACTGAACCTCTTTCAGCAATGGTTGCAAGCAGGGCCGCCGAGTGCGCGCGTGGATCGTGTGGACTGGATCGAGGCGAATCCGGAGGAAGTCGCGGACCCAGGCGCGGACCCATCTGCTGATCGAACGCGAAATCAAACTTCGGAAACAGGCTTTCGCATCGAACGCTGAAGCAGCGAGCGCGATGCCGGACTGCACGGCTTGCTGGCCGGATTACATCTCGATGACACGATCGTAGATGAAATCGAAACTGAAGTTGCGGGGATTGGTTTTGGCGTCCAGATAATCCGCCATGCGCGCCAGGCGTGCCGGAATTTTCATCAGCTTGTCTTGCGACGCGCGGCCTTCGCCGGAGAGACCTTCGAGCGCGCCGATCCTCCAGAATTCGAGCAGTTCCTCGACGATTTTCTGGTAGTGACGCGGACCATAAACACCGGCGCGGCGCACCACTTCCGACATGTGATCGTAGCCTGGCATGGTGTGGCCGGGCATCGCCAGCGCGGGCATTACTTTCAGCAGCGAGAACAGCGCGCGATTGGTATCGCGCGCCAAGATTTCGGCGAAGGCGCTGCGGTAAAACGAATAGTGCCGCGACTCATCGCCGGCGATGTGCGCCAGCACGCGCTGGATTCGCGGCTCATGTTTGCCGCAGGTGCGTCCGGCATTGGCGTGCGCAACCTGCGTGGCTTTTTCCTGCATGCTGGTGTACGCGAGCAGGCGATAAGGGTCGCGCTGCCAATCCGGATTGAAGCCGCATTCGATGTAGCGATACTGCATGCGTTCGAGCGCGCCCATGTTGAAGATGCGTGCATCGCGCACGTAGTCGCGCAGCGCGCAGCCGTGGCGATCTTCTTCCGCCGTCCACATATTGTTCCACTCGGCCCACGGCGATTCATTGCCAAGATGCGTTGCGATCAGCCGATGGAAATGCGGCAGCCCTTCTTCGGTGAGCAGGTTCAGCGCCAGCGTAACGCGCATGGCATCCGGCAAGCCGCGTGCGGCTTCGCGCAGTTCGGCCAGTTCCGCTTCGAGTTCGGACCCGGCTTCAGCGTCGGCCGAGGTCAAATCGTTCGGGAACCACAGCCGCCGGCTGGCCTGATGCGTTTCGGTAAGGCGCACGACAGCCGCTTCCATCGAGACCAGCACTTCGAGCTGGTCCGGCGTTCCGAAACTGCTGGAGGGCGCTGCACTGCCCATATCGATAACTCTCCTGTGCGATAGACGAAAAGATTGCGCGATCGTCAAGCCCACATGTTTCTGACTACTAAGCGTATCTCGATTATACGGCTTCAAGCCCGCTTCGGACGCCGGCGCTACGAGGAATGGCTCTCAATTCTTGATGAGCGTCAAAAATTCCTGACGAGTTCGCGGGTCGTCGCGGAAGCGGCCAAGCATCATCGAGGTGGTCATCGACGAGTTCTGCTTCTGCACGCCACGCATCATCGCGCACAGATGTTTCGCTTCGACGACTACTGCAACACCGAGTGCGCCGGTGACTTCGAGAATACAATTACCGATCTGCTGCGTCAGTTTTTCCTGGATCTGAAAACGCCGTGCGAACATATCCACGATGCGCGGAATCTTCGACAGTCCCAGCACTTTCCCCGCCGGCAGATACGCCACGTGCGCGCGGCCGATGAAGGGCAGCAGGTGATGCTCGCAGAGCGAATACAGTTCGATATCGCGCACGATCACCATCTCGTTGTTACTGCTGGCGAACAGCGCGTCGTTGACCAGATCCTGCAGATTCTGGCGATAGCCTTGCGTCAGAAACTCCATCGCTTTTGCGGCGCGGTGCGGCGTTCTCAACAAACCTTCGCGTTCCGGATCTTCACCCACGGCCTGCAGAATGGCGCGATACTCTTGTTCCACTTTATTCTCGACTGGTTCCGGTTTGTTCCGATTATTTCACAGCATGCCCTATAAACCGGTTCAAGTCTGCCGATGAGCCGCGCCGACGAAGTGCACCGCATCCCGGTGGACCTGATCCAGCCCGGCGAGACCCAGGCGCGCAAGCGCTTCGAACCGGAACGGCTGGCGGAACTGGCGGCGTCGATCCGCGAATCCGGCATCGTCCAGCCGCTGGTTCTGCGCCGCCGCGGACGCTTTTACGAACTGCTCGCCGGCGAACGCCGCTGGCGCGCCGCGCAACTGGCCGGCTTGCACGAAGTGCCCGCGGTGATCCGCGACGATCTCGACGACGATGCCGCACATATTCTCGGCCTGATCGAAAACCTGCAACGCGAATCGCTGTCGCCGATCGAGACCGCGGAAGGTCTGCGCCGGCTCGGTGAAGCCTTCGCGCTGACGCACGAGGCGATCGGCAGCCGCATCGGCAAATCACGCGCTTATGTCACCAATTTTTTGCGCCTGCTGTCGCTCGCGCCGCCGGTGCGGGCACTAGTGGATTCGGCTGAGCTGTCGCTCGGTCACGCCAAGATTCTGGCCGGGCTGGATGTGGCCGCGCAGTTGAAATGGGCCGCAGTATGCGTGCGCGAAAATCTGACTGTGCGCGCGCTGGAACGCCGGCTCGCCGCAGCGGTGCCGCAGCCTGCCAGGCCTTTGCGTGCGGATGACTGGTCGCGGCTGGCGCAACAGTTATCGGAGCAGCTCGGCTATCCGGTTGCGTTTCAAGCTTTGGCAAAAAACAAGGGCGAGCTGCGCATCCGCTTTCATAGTCTCGATGAGCTCGATGGTCTGCTTGAACGGATCGGCTGCAAACCGAACTGAGCTTGCAATGCGTAGTCTTAGGGTTATCGAATCCGGAATCGTCATTGCGCCGTTGCTCAAGGCATGGTTGAGATTGCCGATTGCGAATCAGGGAGCAGATCATGTTGAATGGAAATCGCAGGAAATGTGCGCTGTTGCTGGCGCTGACTTCTATAGCACCAATCACTCTGGATGCCTGTGCTCACACGCCTTCAGAGCCGATTGCAGATGCGCCATTGAAGCTTGCACCGAATGTCGATCTCGATCGCTACATGGGCCGCTGGTACATCATCGCGAATGTGCCGTACTTCGCCGAGCGCGGGTTCGTCGGCAGTTATGTCGAATACAGCAAGCGCGCGGATGGCGATATCGACGACATTTTTTTTGGCCACAAAAAAACTTTCGATAGCGAACTCACTCGCGCCGCACTGAAGGATTACGTGGTCGAAGGCACGCACAATGCGAAGTGGCGCGCGTCGCCGTTTTGGCCGATATACTTCAGCTACCCGATCATTTATGTCGATGCCGATTACCAGTACGCTCTGGTCGGTTATCCGGATAAAAGCTGGGGCTGGATATTCGCCCGCTCGCCACAGATGAGCGACGCGAAGTACCAGGATTTACTGCAACATTTCGCCGCACAGGGCTACGACATCAGCACTTTCAAACGTGTCCCGCAAACTCCCGAACAACTGGGTCAGCCCGGTTTCCAGACGCCACAATAGTTTCTTATGCCGTCCGCAGAAGCAGCGCTGCTAGCGCTGCAGGTTGTCGAGCGCATCAGCCCGCAGGCGCGCTCGATCCGCATCGAAGTACGTCCCGATGGCCGCGTGCTGCTGGTGATCCCGCGCACCGTTCCCAAACGCGCGGCTTACGATTTTCTGCGCAGCCGCGAAGACTGGGTGCGGCGCAAGGTCGTCGAATGGCAGCAGCATCCCAAAGCGCCGGCACCGCAGCCGCCGCGCTGGGATGGCCGCGATCGAATTCCCTTGCGCGGGCTGCGCATGCCGCTGCTGCTGGTGCCGACGCGCAGCGCGCGGCCGCTGGTGCGCATCGACGAAGCGATCACGCTGTTTTGCGCGCCCGCCCAAACCAGCCCGGCGGCGCGTGCCACCGCGGTGCGGCGCAGCTTGCGCGAACTGGCGCGGCGCGAATCGCTGCACATCCTGCAGGACGAAGCCACAAGGCTTGGCGTTGATTTTGAAGGTCCGCGCGTCGCCGATCAGCGCTCGCTGTGGGGCAGCTGCACCCCGGCCGGGCTCATCAGTTTGAACTGGCGGCTGATCCTGGCGCCGACCGAAGTGCTGCGCTATGTTGTGATTCACGAGCTTTGCCATCGGCGCCATCTGAATCATTCAAAACGCTTCTGGCATCTGGTGAACCGGCAGATGCCGGATTTTGAAAACTGGCGTGCCTGGCTGCGCGAACACGGCGCCGGTTTGCATGCGGTGCTGCCCAAAGCCGGTAGCGACGAGCCGAACCCGCAATTCGATCTGCTCGGCGACGGCGTCTAGCATGTATCTTCTTTAAATTCCTCAGCCGATACACCTTTGCGCTGAGCGGCGCGACGCGCTAATGTCGGAATCGCTGCGATAACGGCAAGAGTTTTGTGGGAGGAGATGCGATGGCAACGCTAGACTCACTGCGCGTCCGTGAATACATGAGCACCAAGCTGGTGACTTTTACGCCGGATATGGACGTCATGTCCGCGATCAACGCGCTGGTCACGCATCGCATCGCCGGCGCGCCGGTGCTGGATGCCGCCGGCAAACTGGTCGGCATGCTTTCCGAACGCGACTGCCTCACCATCGGACTCACCGCTTCGCAGGACACCTGCATCGCCGGGCCGGTAAGCCAGTTCATGGCGACCAAGGTGGTCAGTGTCGATCCGGAAGCCACGCTGATGCAGCTGGCCGCCATGTTCGTCAGCGCATCCTACCGGCGCTATCCGGTTGTGCAGGGCGACCAGCTGGTCGGGCTGATTTCGCGTTCGGATGTGCTGCGCGCGATCAACACGCTCTGCTGAAGACGCGATTTTTTCGTCGATACAAACCAGCAGCTTCTCGCGCCGCTAACGGCGCCGATTCAAGCCCGCAAGCCGGGCGGTTCAAGCAGCGCTTTTGCGCAGCAAGCCGATTTTTTTCAAATGCACCAGCAATAACGAAACCGCCGACGGCGTGATGCCGGAAACTCGCGCCGCCTGACCCACCGTTTCCGGCCGATGCGACATCAGCTTCTGTCGCACTTCGTTGGATAAACCGCTGACATTCGCGTAGTCAAGATCGAGCGGCAGCGGTGCTTCCTCGTAACGCCGCGCGCGTTCGATGTCGCCCTGCTGACGTTCGATGTAGCCGGCGTACTTCACGCGGATTTCGACCTGCTCGGCAACCTGTGGATCGATCGCCGGCGGCACCAGCTCCAGCGTCTGCAAAGCGGCGTAGCTACCTTCCGGCCGGCGTAATAAATCCAGCGCGGAGGTTCGGCTGCTCGCCGGCGCAGGGCCGAATATCGCTGTAATTGCTGGGCTCTGCAGCTGGGACGGCTTGAACCATAGCGAATCCAGCCGCGCATGTTCGCGCTCGATCGCCTCGCGCTTTTCACTGAAAAGCTGCCAGCGAAGATCATCCACCAGGCCGAGTTCATGGCCGATTGGCGTCAGCCGCAGATCGGCATTGTCTTCGCGCAGCAGCAGCCGATGCTCGGCGCGCGAGGTGAACATGCGATACGGCTCGTTGGTGCCCCGCGTGATCAAATCGTCGACCAGAACGCCGATGTAGGCTTCATGCCGCTGCGGCGTCCACGAGGCTTCGCCGCGCGCCAGCCTCGCCGCGTTGATGCCCGCCAGCAAGCCCTGCGCGGCAGCTTCTTCGTAGCCGGTGGTGCCGTTGATCTGGCCAGCGAAAAACAGCCCGGCAATAGCCTTCGTTTCGAGCGAGCGACGCAGATCGCGCGGATCGAAATAATCGTATTCGATCGCATAACCAGGCCGCGTAATGCGCGCGTTTTCGAAGCCCTTGATGCTGCGCACGAAAGCTTCCTGCACGTCATACGGCAGCGAAGTGGAAATGCCGTTCGGATAAATCTCGCGCGTGTTCAAGCCTTCCGGCTCGATGAAAATCTGGTGCGAAGTCTTGTCGGCGAAGCGGTTGACCTTGTCTTCCACGCTCGGGCAATAGCGCGGCCCGGTGCCTTCGATCACGCCGGTGAACATCGGCGAACGATCGAAGCCGCTGCGGATGATGTCGTGCGTGCGCGTGTTGGTGTGCGTGATCCAGCACGGCACCTGGCGCGGATGCTCTTCGCGCGAACCCATGAACGAAAACACCGGCGTGGGCGTATCGCCCGGCTGTTCCTGCAATCCGGAGAAATCGATGGTGCGGCCGTCGATGCGCGGTGGTGTGCCGGTCTTCAGCCGGCCGATGCGCAGATTCAACTCGCGCAGACGCGCCGCCAGCGTATTGCTCGGCGCATCACCCGCGCGGCCGCCTTGATGATTCACCAAACCAATATGGATTTTCCCGGCGAGAAATGTCCCGACCGTCAGCACCACTGCGGATGCGCGGAAACGCAAACCCATGCGCGTGACCACACCGCGCACCTGTTCGCCTGCGACGATCAAATCATCCACTTCCTGCTGGAATAGCGCTAAATTCGGTTGCTTTTCCAGCGCTTCACGCACGGCCTGTTTGTAGAGCATGCGATCCGCCTGCGCGCGCGTGGCGCGCACTGCCGGCCCTTTGCTGGCATTGAGCGTGCGGAACTGGATGCCGGCGCAATCGGCCGCGCGTGCCATCAAGCCGCCGAGCGCGTCGATCTCCCGCACCAGATGACCCTTGCCGATGCCGCCGATCGCCGGATTGCACGACATCTGGCCGAGCGTTTCGATGTTCTGCGTCAGCAGAAGCGTGCGTACGCCGCTGCGCGCCGCGGCCAGCGCAGCCTCGGTGCCGGCGTGGCCGCCGCCGATAACGATGACATCGAATTCCTGTTGCGACATTGAGTGATCCCGCAAAACCATTGCATCGAAAATACGGCGCGGATTTTAGCGCTTTCGCCGCGACGCGACGCGCGCAGCAGAGTTCAAAACGTCACGCGACCGAGCCACATATCGCGGTACATCACCCAGTCGCCGATCAGGCTGTACAACGGCGCTTTGAAGGTCGCGGGCCGGTTTTTTTCAAACACGAAATGGCCGATCCAGGCGCAGCCATAGCCGAAAACCGGCAGCAGCCAAAGATACGCCGGCTGTGCGCTCACGATCGAAAACAGCAGCGTCAGCAACACCAGCGTGCTGCCGATGAAATGCATACGGCGACAAAATCTATTGGAGTGTTCGCTCAAATAAAACGGGTAAAACACAGCGAAATTGTCGAATTTCGGGATGCTTGCGGCCATGTGTTTCCTCCGGCTTATCGGCAGAGTCCGGGTCTTTTGATTTGACCGCGAGCCGAGGCGCGGCATTCCCGATTGATGGCGTCGGATCAGGGCGCATTGCTGCGGCCGTGATGTGCGGTTCAACAACAAAACCCCCGGACATCTGCAGATCGTCCGGGGCTGTCTCTAATCGCCAGGTGTTTTACGACTTCCGTTCCTTGCGGACTTTATCGACCAGGAAATCGAGAATTTTGGTCAGGTCGGGCGAGCCGCCGGCGACCGAATATTTGCCGCCGACAACGATCGTCGGCGTGCTGGAAACACCATAATCGCGCGCCTCTATTTCGGCTTTGCGCAGGTTGCCATCGACCACGAAACTGCTGGAAAGCTGATCGAAATCGTCCGGCTTCACGCCGGCGGCGCTGGCGAACAGATCGCGCACGGTATTCAGCGAACCCATCGGAATGTGCTGATCGTGAATCGCCTGGAACATCGGCTGGTGAATCTTGTCTTCCACGCCGAGCGCCTGCGCGATGTAAAAGGCGCGCGCCTGCACTTCGCCGTCGGGACGGCCGAGCGTATTCGGCACGTAAATGAAATCGACATCAGTCGCTTTTTTCTTGCGCCAGCCTTCGATCAAAGGCTCGACCGCGTAGCAATGCGGGCAGCAGAAGCAGAAGAATTCCTCGACTGCAATGCGCTTCGGATCGACCGGCGTTGCCACTTCGCGCACGAGGTTGTACTGCTTGCCCAGCTCGTAGGCGCTGGCGGAATCGTTGGCCGCTGAGCCAGTTGCCGCGAGTATCGATAGGCCAAGCCACAGCAGGGGTTTGAACACGCGCATGGGGATTCTCCTCTGGATTCGATGCAATTCAGTCCGTTCGATTCAGGGCGTCGCGCGATCAGTTCAGGCCGGTGAGATACGCGGCCAGCGCATCGATTTCGGCGTCGGTGAGCTTGCTGGCCACCGTCGACATCATCTGCGCCTTGCCGACACCACCGCGATCGCAATTCTGGAAATTGTTGGCGGCGCAGGTGCGATAGTCCTTCAACTCGGTGGCCACGTAAATTGTGTTCTGACCACTGACACGCGGGAATTGTGCGGCCGAGTTGCCCGCGCCGCTGGGACCATGACAAGCCGCACAAGCCGGCAGGCCGCGGCTGGCGTCGCCGGCGCGATAGAGTTTGTCGCCAAGCGCGGCAGTCGCTTTATCGCCGAGACCGGGCACCGGTTTCTGGGTGGCGAAGTAGGCGCCGAGCGCACGCATATCGTCGTCCGATAAATTGGCGACCTGGCCGGCCATAATCGCATTCACACGAACATCGCTGCACTTGGCCGCCGTGCGCTGATCCGCCGGCAAGGTTCCGCACTTGAACGCGCTGAGCTGCTCGTAAATATAGGAAGAATGCTGGCCTGCCAGCTTGGGCCAGGCCGGATTGACGCCGCCATTGCCGCCCGGACCATGACAGGCGTAGCAAACCGCCGCTTTCGACGCACCGGCAGCCGGGTCTGCGCCGGTGAATGGGTCCAGCTTGGCGCTGGCGGCGGCGGCGGCTGGCGCATCGCTTTCGGCGCTGGCGATCAGCGGCGCAAGCAGGAGGGCAAGTGCGATAACGACGCGCTTCATTACTTAGGCTCCGAGAAACCGTAACGCATCCTTCGCGTTCGGCGCACAATTGGAATGGATTCGGTCCGTCGAGGACCGCCAAATATTACACGATGGCTCCATCCTTGTGCCCGAAAAATCATCCTCAAAGCCGGTGCAGCCAGCGCCTGAAATGAACTCCGCCGTTACCCCGCCGCCCGTCTTCAATCCGTTTCGCCAGGCGCAATTCGTGCTGTCCGCCGCGCGGCTGGCGCAACTGCCGAAAGATCATGCGGGCGAGGCGGCGTTCGTCGGCCGCTCGAATGCGGGCAAATCCAGCGCGCTGAATAAAATCTGCGACCAGCGCGCGCTGGCGCGGGTCAGCAAGACGCCGGGGCGCACGCAACTCATCAACCTGTTTTCGCTGCCGTCAGGCCATCGGCTGGTCGATCTGCCGGGCTATGGCTTCGCGCAGGCACCGCTGGAGGTGAAGCGCGCCTGGGGCAATCTGGTCGGCGGCTTCATGGAGCATCGGCCGAACCTGCGCGGCGTGGTGGTGGTGATGGATATCCGCCGTCCGCTCACCGATCTCGACTGGCAGATGCTGGAATGGGCGCGCAGCCGTAATTGCGCCACGCATATCTTGTTGACTAAAGCCGACAAGCTCGGCTTTGGCGCAACCAAAAATGCAACCCGCGAAGTCGAAGCAACCTTGCGCGCGCGCGACTTCAGCGCTGGCGTGCAGGCGTTTTCATCCGAGAGTGGTCTGGGGCTGGAAACGGTGCGTGCGACGGTCGATCAGTGGCTGGCGCAAACGCCGACTGGTGATGTGGAATCCGCTGAAGTGGGAAACTGATTGCGGTTTTATCGCATGTCGCGAGATGTGTAACGCAGAGTTGTTAGCTGCTGTCAGCCGCGCGTCTGCAGCCGTCGGCGGTTTGGAAAATTTAGCAGCGCGGTCGCTTCGCAGGCCGATCTTGCCATCAGCGCCGCTCAACTCGAATGCGTTGAATTTCGCTTGGACCCGACATAAAAAATGCCCGACGGGTCGGGGAAACCCATCGGGCAACGAGTTCCGGCTTGGGGGATGCCGGATGAATCCGCCCAGGGAGTGAAGGCGGATGAACGGGAAAGGGAGTCACCATTCGTAATATCAGATACGTTCCCGCCGACTTAGTTCCACTGCATCGCAACATTTTCTGGCGGCAGCCGGCCAAAAACCTGCCGAAAAGCCCAAAAATTCAGCAAGCCGCTGAAAATAAAGCGATCATCTTCGATCAAAAATTTGCGAACATTTTGTCCGCCGCCGAACGGAGTTTCGATCGGCTCAGGCTCGACCCGGTTCGGCTTCAGTCGCGCGAAGCGTCACTGCTGACATGCCCGGTGGCGTGATGCGCCGCATCCCAGTTAGCGCCGATGCCCCAATCCGCCACCAGCGGCACCGCCAGCGATCTCACCTTGCACATCTGCCCGGCGATTTGCGGCGCCAGCTTTTGCAACTCGATTTCGGCGCCCTCGAAAACCAGTTCGTCATGCACTTGCATGATCATCTGCACGCCGGGCGCGTTTTGCGCCAGCCAGCCGGCCAGCTGGATCATCGCCAGCTTGATCAGGTCGGCCGCCGTACCTTGAAGCGGCGCATTGATCGCGGTGCGCTCGGCGTACTGCCGCTGCGCGCCGTTGCGCGCGAGAATGTTCGGCAGATACAGCCGGCGGCCGAACAGCGTTTCGACATAACCGCGCTGACGCGCCTGTTCGCGCGTGCCATCCATGAAGCGTTTGACGCCGGGATAGCGCGCGAAAAAGCGATCGATGGTGTCCTGCGCTTCGCTGCGCGAAATGTTGATGTTGCGCGCCAGCCCGAACGCCGAAATGCCGTAAATCAAGCCGAAATTCACCGCTTTCGCAGCACGGCGTTGCTCGCTGCTGACCTTGTCCGGCGATAAGCCCCAGACTTCCGCCGCCGTTGCCTGATGAATATCCAGCCCGCGCTGAAACGCATCCTGCAAGCGCTCGTCGCCGGAAAAATGCGCCATCAATCGCAACTCGATCTGCGAATAATCGATCGACAGCAGCGCCTTGCCGGGCGCTGCGATAAACGCCTGACGAATGCGCCGGCCCTCGGCGGTACGCACCGGAATATTTTGCAGATTGGGGTCGGACGACGACAAGCGCCCGGTCGCCGCGACGGCCTGGTGATACGAAGTGTGGATGCGGCCGGTTTTCGGATTGATCTGTTTCGGCAGATTGTCCGCGTAAGTCGAGCGCAGCTTCGACAAGCCGCGCCATTCGAGCAGCAGTTTCGGCAGCGGATGTTGTGCGGCGAGATCTTCGAGCACATCTTCGGCGGTCGAAGGGTCGCCCTTCGGCGTGCGGCCCAGCACGGGCAGCTTGAGCTGGTCGTAAAGGATCGCCTGCAACTGCTTCGGCGAGCCGAGATTGAACTCGGTGCCGGCCTGTTGCCAGACTTCCTTTTGCAGTTCATCCATGCGCGCGGCCAGCTCGCCGCTGATGCGCGCGAGCAGCTTGCCATCCACGCACACGCCGTTGCGTTCCATCTTCGCGAGCACCGGCACCAGCGGCATTTCCAGCGTTTCAAATACGTTTTTCAGCGCATCGATTTCGCAAACGCGCGGATATAAAGCCTGATGCAAACGCAGCGTGATGTCCGCATCCTCGGCGGAATATTCGGCGGCTTTATCGAGCGCCACCTGATTGAACGTGAGCTGCGTTTTGCCCTTGCCGGCGACGTCAGCGAAGTGAATCGTACGATGGTTCAGATGCTTTTCCGCGAGCGTATCCATGTCGTGCCGCTGGCCGGCGGCATCGAGCACATAGCTTTCGAGCATGGTGTCGAACGCCAGGCCACGCAGCATCACGCCGTGATTGGCGAGCACGTTGATGTCGTACTTTGCATGCTGGCCGACCTTCGCTTTGCGCGGGTTTTCCAGCACCGGCTTGAGCCGCGCCAGCACATGATCGAGCGCAAGCTGCGGCGGCACGCCGAGATAATCATGCGCCACCGGCACATACCAGCCGCGACCGGCTTCCACCGCGAATGACAGCCCAACCAAGCGTGCCTGCATCGCATCGAGGCTATCGGTTTCGGTGTCGGCGGAAATCAGTTCGGCGGCTTCGAGTTGTGCAACGAGTGCGTCGAGCGCGGCATCGTCGAGCACCAATGTGGCTTGCGTGCGAGGCGAATCGCTTGCGGGAATTGGCGTTGATGTTTGGTTTGCGTTAGCGCCAGAAATTTCATTCGCAGCTACACCTTCGAGTTTTTCGGTCTTCGCAGTCTGGGCGGAAGATTCTTCAACATCGCCGAGTTCATCCGCCAGACGATGGAATTCAAAGCGGCGATAGAGCGCGAGCAAACGCGGACGATCCGGCGCGCTCGGCACGAGTGCGTCCAGCGACATCGGCAGTTCCACATCGCAGCGGATCGTCGCCAGATCCTTCGCCATCGGAATCTGGCCCAGGCTGGCGCGCAGGTTTTCGCCAGCCTTGCCTTTTATCTCATCCGAGCGCGCGATCAATTGCTCCAGATCGCCGTATTCATTGAGCCATTTCGCAGCCGTCTTCGGGCCGACCAAGGGCACGCCGGGAATATTGTCCGAGGTATCGCCAACCAGTGCCAGATATTCGATGATTCGCTCCGGCGGCACGCCCCATTTCTCGACCACGCCGGCCGGATCGAGCCGGCGGTTTTTCATCGTGTCGAGCAGATGCACGCGCGGCGTCACCAGCTGCGCCATGTCCTTGTCGCTGGTGACGATCAGCACTTCCGCGCCTTCGGCCTGGGCCTGTGTGGCCAGCGTGCCGATGACGTCATCAGCCTCGACGCCGGCGACTGCCAGCAACGGCAACCCGAGTGCTTCGATCAGTTCGACCAGGCCGGAATATTGCGCCGACAAATCGGCTGGCGTTGCATCCCGATTGGCCTTGTACTCGGCAAAAATATCGTCACGAAACGTGCGGCCGGGCGCGTCGAAAATCACCGCGATGCGCTGCGGCTGATATTCCTTGCAAAGCCGCCGGATCATGTTGCTCATGCCGAAAATCGCGCCGGTCGGCTCGCCGCGGGAAGTGTTCAGCGGCGGCAGCGCGTGATACGCGCGGAACAGCCAGCCGGAAGCATCGATCAGGATGACGGTCGATGGCGCGGACTCATTCATTGATCTGGCTCATCGACGTGGCTCATCGCTTCAGGCGTCCAGCAGCGTTTCGCCGCGCCAAAGGTCTTCCAGCGTCTCGCGGGCGCGCACCAGATGTGCAACGCGGCCATCGACCAGCACTTCGGCGGCGCGCGCGCGCGTGTTGTAGTTGCTGCTCATGGTGAAACCGTAAGCGCCGGCGGTGCGGAAGGCCAGCAGATCGTTTTCGCTGAGCCCGAGTTCGCGTTCGCGCGCAAGCCAGTCGCCGGTTTCGCAGACCGGGCCGACCAGATCCCAGGTTTTGATCGAAACGCCTTCCGCGCTGATCCGCCGCGCCGGATGTTGTGCGGGCTGCTGCACAGGCACCACGTCGTGCCAGGCATCGTAAAACGAAGGCCGGATCAGATCGTTCATCGCGGCGTCGATCACGGCGAAGTTTTTATGCGCGGTCGGCTTCAGCAGTTCGACACGCGTCAGCAGCACGCCGGCATTACCGGCGATGGCGCGGCCGGGCTCGGTCATCAGCGTGAGCTTGCGACCGGCGAGTTTTGGTTTGATCGCGGCCGCCCACTCGGCTGGCGCGGGTGGCGTTTCATCCCGATAACGCACGCCGAGGCCGCCGCCGACATCAACATGTTGCAAATGAATACCGCGGAGGCTGAGCTTATCGATCAAAGCCAGCACGCGATCGAGCGCATCAAGTAGCGGCGAAAGCTCGCACAACTGCGAACCGATATGGCACGCCACGCCGTGCACGTCGATGCCGGGCAGCGTGGATGCCAGCAAATACAGGCGTTCAGCCTCGCTGATCTCGATACCGAACTTGTTGTCCTTCAATCCGGTGGAAATATAGGGATGCGTTTTCGCATCGACATCCGGATTCACGCGAAGCGCGATGCGCACCTGCTTTCCGCGCGCGGCGGCGAGCGCGCTGAGGCTGCGCAGTTCGGATTCTGATTCGACGTTGAAGCAGAAAATGCCGTGGCCTTGATCCGCTTCGAGCGCCTGCACGATTTCGTCCGCGCGCTTGCCGACGCCGGAGAACACGATTTTGTCAGCACTGCCGCCAGCACGCAGCACGCGCGCGAGTTCGCCGCCGGAAACGATGTCGAAGCTGGCGCCGAGCCGGGCCAGCACTTGTAGCACAGCGAGATTGGAATTGGCCTTCACCGCGTAGCAAACGCGATGATCGAGGCCCGCGAGCGCGTCGTCGAACGCGCAGTAATGGCGCGTCAGCGTGGCGCGCGAATAGACGTAAGTGGGCGTGCCGAAGCGCGCGGCGATATCGGCAAGCGAGACATCTTCGGCGTAAAGCGCGCCGTCACGGTACGCGAAATGATCCACTGAACGTGCTGCCTTTTTAGGGTGAAGCGGGAGTTGAATTGGAACTTGGATTCGGCGCTAAATCCGCATCGGAATTCTCAGCGGGATTCGCGGCCGAAGCGGGCGCGGTGGGTGCGTCGACTTTCGGCGATGCGGGGCCATTGGTGCCCGGCGCAGCACTGCCATTATCATTTTCTGCAGGCGATGCGTCCGGCGCGGGGCCTTGCGCGGCAGCGCGTTTGTCGCGTCGGATCGCCTTGTTCTTGTGCGAGGACTCGCTATCCGGCAGATACAGCGGGCCGGCCTGACCGCAGGCGCTCAGCGCCAGCACTGCGGCGATGGCGAGCCCGGCGGGGATTAGGAATTTTTGCGTGCGCATGACGGCGCGAAGTCTAGCAGCCGAGGCGCTGTGCTTTCGCGTTTGCGGGTTTGCCGCGCCTGCGCCGCACAGTTCAAACTTACTGCCCGTTCATGCAGGCAAAATTCCAGATGTCTTCAAAACTTCAGCGCAGCGAGACGGCGGTAGTCCTGACGTCGCCCGGCAAGCACAACGCGAGCGTGGTCTGGCTGCATGGCCTTGGCGCGGATGGCAATGACTTCGTGCCGATCATCGACGAACTGGGGCTTGGCGCTGATCACGGCATCCGGTTCATTTTTCCGCACGCGCCGGTGCGGCCGATCACGATCAACAACAACCTGCCGATGCGCGGCTGGTACGACATTCCGAGTTTGACGCGGATGGATCGGCAGGACGAAGCTGGCATCCGCGACTCCGAGCAGCTGATCCGCGGTTTGATCCAGACCGAAATCGGTGCCGGCATTCCGGCGAATCGGATCGTGATCGCCGGCTTTTCGCAGGGCGGCGCGATCACGCTGCACACCGGCCTGCGCTATCCGCAACGCCTCGCCGGACTGCTGCCGCTATCCACCTATTTGCCGCTGCATGCGCAGCTCGCCGCCGAACGCAGCGCGGCGAACGCCGATGTGCCGATCCTGATGTGCCACGGTACTTATGATCCGGTGCTGGCCTTATCGCTGGGCACGCAATCGCGCGACCTGCTGCGCTCGCTCGGGTATACCATCGACTGGCGCGAATACCCGATGCAGCACCAGGTCTGCCTCGAAGAAATCCAGGCGATCAGTGCGTGGTTGAAGCAGGTTCTGCCGTAGCGTTTGCGTCTGGGTTTGCGGTTGGATTTGGGTCTGGCCCGGCATCCGTACTCGCATCTGGATTCGGCACGGGCATCGTTTCGACAGGTTTCACAGTCGGCAACGGTTTCGCATCCGCAGCAGTTTGCGCAGAGGTTTGTGTGGTGCCCTGCATCGGCGGCTTTTTCGGCTTGCCGCGCTCGTAGGTGTAGAGCAGATCGCCGCCGCTCGCGGTGCCGGATTCGGCCTGCACCTTGAAGCCGTGGCCGAGCGTGTAAAGGATGCGGAACGTCTGCCCCGGCTCGAACAGGCTCACGCCATAACTGACGAACAATTTCGGCGTCAGATATTTTCCGAGCGTGAGCGCGGCAGCTGAATTCGCCGCGAGTCCGGCGCCTTGCGCGGCCTGCGAACCGGCGATGGCGCTGGCATCGGCGGCGACATCGGAACCGCCTGCGGGTGCCGAGCCGACCGAGATCGAATCGATGCCGACTTTCTTGGCCAGACGGTTGGCGATGAAATCGCCGCCGGAAAGTCCGAGCGACAAGGCCGCGCTCGAAATCGCACTGCGATCCTGCGTCGAATTCTGTTCCAGCGCGCGGCCCAGCACCAGCCACGAAAGCTGCTGTTCGCGCGACATCGCAGGCTCGGATTGCAGCGTCAGCATCGGCTTGCTCAAGCTGCCGCGCACATGCACGCCGACCTTGATATCGTCGGCTGGATGACGCGACGCGGTGATATCCACCGCCGGCTGCGTAACCGCGCCGCCATCGAAAATCAGGCGGCCGTCTTCGATCGTCAAATCCTGACCGTAGGCTTTATAGGCACCATCGATCAGCCGCAATTCGCCTTTGGCAGTGGGATCGTGCAGCGGTTGTTCGTTCACCCTCACCGCACCGGTGATGCGCGTCACCAGCCCGAAACCGTCGAAACGCACGGCGTCGCCGAGCACCAGATTCACGTTGGAATAAATCTGTAGCGGCGTGCCGCTTTCCGCAACCTGCGGCTTGCCGTCGACGATGATGACCTGATCGCGGCTGACGGAAACGCCGCTGCTGCCGAGATCCTTCGGCGTGATGTCGGCTTTCGGCACCGTCAGCGTGCCGTCGAATCGGGCACCGTTGGCATCGCGCTGCAGATGCAGGTCGGGCGTGATCCAGACATGCGCATTGGGTGTGGACATCGCCACGAAATTGTCGCCCTTCACACTCAGATCGGCGCGCATCGGTATCGTCGCCGGATCGAAAGTGCCGGCCAGTTGCAGCGTGCCGTCACCGGATTTCATCGAGCCCTGCAGGTTCAGCGGACCTTCGCCGTTGCCGCTCAAATTCAGCTGTATTTCGGTCAGTTCGATGCCGGGCGTTACCAGCCGCGCATGGCCTTCGCTAAGCGCCAGCTGGCCGCTCAGCCTGGGCGCGCCGAGGCTGCCGGCAAAGCCTAGATCGCCATCGACATGCCCGCCAGCGGTGCTGAGTTCCGGCACATACGGCTGGATGAACGCGATATCCGGCAGCGCGAGTTGCAGGTGGCCGGACAGCGCGCGCGCCTTCCAATCCGCAGCTTGTGCGGCGATCAGTTCGGCGCCGATCTGCGCTTGCGGCGATTTCAGATCGAGCGTCGCCTTGAGCTGGCCATCGGGCTGCTGATCGAGCGTCAGCGTGCTTGGCTGCAATTCCAGCGGCGGGGTTTTCGGCGCGCTGATATGCGCTTCGCTCAAGTGCAATTCGGCATGCGCATTGCGGATGTTGTCGTCCATCCAGGCCAGCTCGCCGCTGCCATCGAGCCGGCCATCGAGCGCCACGCCTTTCGGCAGCAAAGGCTGGAATCCGGCGAGCGCGACGGCATCCAGATTCACCGCCAGATGCAGACCCGGCCCGCTGACGGCGCGCTGCAGGTTGAAGCAGGCGCGACCGTTGTTGGCATCGGCGGCGAAGCAGGCCGGTTCGAGACTGAAGCGTTGTGCACCGACGAGCAGGCCCACCGGTTTTTCCAGCGACCAGCCGGGCAGACCTTGCGGCGCCAGTCGCACGCTCTGCCATTGGCCGCCCCATTCGTGCCGCTTGCGATCAAAGCCGCCTTGCAGCGCGAGGCTGAGATCGCCGCGTTCGGTAGTCGCGCTGAAATCGACATGATGATACTGCTGGGTGCCGCTGGCGCTGAGCTTGAGCTGCGGAATCGCAATTCCGGCTGCGCTGGCGTTCGTCGCTACCACTTCGAGTTGCAATGCCGTGCTCGGCTGAAGATCCGCGTGCCAGTCGAGATTCGCCACACGATTATCGTGCAAGCGCAGCGCGATACCTTTGCCTTGGCTGACCAAATGCGGATCGTCGATTGCGCCCTGCAGCGAAAAATCGAAGTCGAGCTGGCCGCCAAGTCCGGGATATAACGCGGCGATATCCGGCCCGGAAAATTTTCCGCTGACTGCGAACGGCGGCGTCACCTGCCCGCTGGCGCTGAGTTGGCTGCTGCCGGACTGCAGCAGCAATTGTTTCAGCGTGACTTGCCGATCGCGCATATCGCCGCTTGCCGACAGCGTCAGCGGATAGTTGCGCAGCTTTGAATCGGCAAACTTCGCATCGAGCGTGATGTCCGGCGCGCCCTCGACCGTTCGCGTAGTCGCCTTGATCTGGCCGTTCAAAACGCCCGGCCATTGCGGCAGAAAGGCGCCGGGATTGATCTGCTTCAACTGCGCCTGCGCATCGACTTTCAGCAGCGGCAGCCAGGCGACATCGCCACTCGCGGCAAGGCTGCCGCCGCCAATCTCCAGCAGCAAATCCTGCAGGTGCAACTGGTGAATTTCGCTGACGCCGTGTGCTGCGAGTTGCAGCGGTTGACCGCGCAGCGTTGATGGCGTGAGCGTGGCGGTAAATGCAATCTGCGGCTGATCGCCCTGCATCGTGGTGTGCGTTTGCAGTTTGCCATTCAGCTGACCGTTCAGGTCCGCGAAGAATACGCCGGGATCGAGCTTGCTCAAGTTGATATCGAGATCGGCGCGCAAAACCGGCGCCCAGGCCAGCGTTCCATTCGCCTGCACGGCGCCGGCCTTGTCGCTTGCGCCGGCATGCAGATCGAGCGCTGCAATCTGCAACTGTTGATCGGTACCGCTGCCTTGTGCAGTCAAGCGAATGGGTTGATCGCGCGCGATAGCTTCGGCCTGTAGCGTGTAGTCGAATTGCGCGAGCGTGCCTTTGAAGCTGGCGGAACCATGCAGCGCGTTCAATATTGGCGCATCCGTGCCGGTCAGCGGATAGCGCGCGTTTTCAAACGTCAGAGCGAGATCGCTGCGGCCGGCGCCAACGCCGAATGCGCCTTTGGCTTCGAGCGTGGCTGCGCCAGCAGTGAGCTTCAGCGTGTCGATCTGCACTTGATCGCTGGTCATCGTCGCAGTGCCGGTCAGCATCAGCGGGCCGGTTGCGGGCAGTCCGCTGGCAAGCCGCGTGATGGTGATGCGATCGCCGATCCAACTGCCGGCAAACTGGATGTCGTCGAGCCTGAATGGCGCTGACTGCGCGTGTTGCAAGCTGAATCCGCGCAGGCTCAGATCGTCGATCAAAATTTGCAGCGGCCAGTGCGTCGGCAAATGCGGCGGCGACTGCGCGACGGTTTTTTGTTGCGGCGCCGGCAGGCTGACATTCAGCGTATCGACATCGAGGTGTTCGACGTACAGCTGGCCGTTCAGCAAGGCCCGTGGATGCCAGCGCAGATGCACTTGCTTGATCGCAACCATAGTGCCGTCGCTGCCGCTATAAATGAAATCCTGCAGCTCGAAATCGCCGCCCAATACGCGGCCGCGCGCCGCACCAAGCGTGATCGCGCCGTGACTGATGCGCGTGACATTTCGAGCAGCAAAGCGCAGGCCGGAGTCGGTATCGAGCAGCGCAAATAGCGCGGCGGCGATCATCACCAGCAACAGCGCCAGCAAAGCAAATACGGCGTTACGTATATGGCGACCGGCGCGATGCGCAGCGTTCGGCGGCGCGGCGTTCATATCCCGACCCGCACGCCGATATCCAGCCGAACCGGCGACTGATCCTTGTCCAGCGGATGCGCCAGATCGATGGCGATGGCGCCGAACGGCGCGCGATAGCGCAGGCCCGCGCCGACGCCGACATGCAGCTGCACGTTCGGCACATCGTCTGCACCGCCAGCGTCGGCGAAGATGCCGATGCCGTAGGTTTTATAGACGTCGTAATCGAGTTCCAGACTGCCGGTGGTGAGATATTTGCCGCCGACCGTATCGCCGAAGGCATTTTTCGGCGCCAGCGAACGATAGCTGTAGCCGCGCACGCTATCGTCGCCGCCGGCGAAGAAGCGCTGCGACGGCGGCAGGTTGTCGAAACCGGAAACGATGGCCGCACCTTCGTCCGCGCGCGCCAGCAGCCGCAGCTTGCGGCCGAGCGGGTAAACGCCGCGCAGTTTCAGCAGCGCTTCGATGAAGGAGGTGTCGGAAATCTGATCGGCGCTGGTTGCACCATGCACATCGAGAAACGCATACCAGCCGCGCTGCGGATAGATCGGATCGTTGGCGACGGTGCGGCTGATACTCGCACCCGGCGTGATCAGCGAACTGGTGCGCGAAGGCTCGCCCGGCAAGGTGTAAGTGTCGTTGGTGTAGGTGAGATAAAGCTTGCGCTGCCAAGCGCCGCGAAGCCTGGAAACGCCGCCGCCGAACGAATAAAGACGTTCCTGAATGCCCTGAAAATCCTGCTGCAAGCCTTCGCCAGTGATGTCGAAATTTTCGCCCGGAACGGTGCCGTAGGGAATCTTGTAATCGGCGATCGCGGTGCTGATTTTCTGCGACGGCCGCAGCTCCAGACTGATCTTGTCGCCATCCGGATTGATGCGGCGGAAATCGATCCCGGCCAGCGCGCGCGCGCCGGTATCGGTGCCGTAACCCAGGCCATATTTGTAGACGCGGCGCGCCTTCGGCGTGGTGCGGATGACGATCGGAATGCGCTTGTCGGCACCGGCCTTGTCTTTCTGCGAATCGACTTCGACGCTGTCGAAATAATCCAGGTCGCTCAAGGCGAACTGCGTCGATAGCAGCTTCGCCGGATCGAACGGCTGATCCGGCTGGATCGTCACATAGCGGCGGATCACCGAATCCTTCAGCTTGCCATCCTGCTCGATGGTGACCGCGCCGAAGTAATAGCGCACGCCGGTATCGAGCGTCAGCAGCGCCTGCGCCTGGTTGTTGTCGATATCGACTTTCAGTTCATGCCGCGTCAGCGTCGCGTCGAGATAGCCAAGGCCGTATGCCGCTTCGATCAGGCTCTGCTTGGCATCGTCGTAATCGGTGTGCTTGAGCCGCTGACCAACGCGCAGCTTGAGCTGCTGCCGCGTTTTTGCGAGCACCGGTTCGTCGCGGCCGGCGCCCTCAAGTTGGACATCGACTTCGGTCAGATCCGTTTCCGGGCCGGCATCGACTTGATAGATCGCGGTCCATTTGGGCTTCTCGCCGCGCAGCTCCGAAGTGATGACCGGGTTGTACCAGCCGAACGGCTGCAAGGCGGTGCGGATGTCCTGCTCGCCGAGCTGGAACAGCCGCTGCACTTCCGACTCGTCGTACTCCTGGCGCTCCGCTTTCGGTGCGGCGTCGACACGCTTGGCGTAATCGAGCAGGTCGATCTGGGCATAGGCATTGCTTGCTTCATCGGGCCCCAGCCCGCGCACCTGGACATCGATACCGGCAAATGCCGGCCGCACCAGCGCCGACAGCAAGGCAGCCAGAAACAGACTTCTCAGCATGCGGATTCAAGTACGCTCATCACCGCAGACATGCGAGACAACCCCAAGGATTAAACCACCGAAATGAACGATATCAAGCACAGCCTTGCCGCGAGCCGAAAATTCATGATGCCTGTAAATTTGCGTTTGATGTTGACTTCGATCTTCGGCGCATCGGCGAGCCTTTTGGCCGGCTGCGGCGGCGATGGTGCACAGATCGAACCCTTGGGTGGGCAATTTTTCTCCGGCACTGGCGGCACGGCGGTTTACACGCTGGTGACCGAAACCGGCCATGGTTTCCTGATCGACGGACCGGGCAATTTCCTGTTTTCGTTCGCGCTCGACACACCCCCAAGCACGCCTGAACCCGCGAATACATTGGCACTCAGCGGCAGCATCACGCAATACAACGAAACCACCGGCGCGCTGATTTCCTCGGGCACCGCACAGGTCAGCCTGCAGCGCGGCACGTCCATCGCGCTGACCTACACGCTCGCCAGCGGCAAGACCGGCAGCTATAACCTGCCTTACGTGTCTTACCCTTACGAACAGCCGAGCTCGCTGGCGATCGTCGCCGGCAGCTACAGCGCTGCCAGCGCGAACGCCGCTACCGGTGCTTCGCAGATTGCCTCGCTAACGATCGACAGCACGGGCAACCTCACCGGCAGCGATAACGCCGGTTGCAGTTACACCGGCACGATTACGGTGGTGAATCCGATCTACAACGCCTATCAGCTGAACGGTATCACCGAAACCTGCAGCAGCAGCACGATCACCGGCCTCGCCGGTCAGGCGATCATCACGCCGCTGATTTACCGGCCGGGCGGTTCAACCGCGCCGCAGCTGACCTTGTCGATCTCGAACGGGATGCAGCAGTCGTCGGTGGATCTCGCCAAGAACAATCCGCCCGCCAGCAACTGACCCGCAGACTGGTTGCGAGGCCAACTCGAACTAACTGGCAGCGCCGGAGCGCAATTCCACATTCTGCAGCCAGGGCGCGGTTCGGGTTTCGAGTTGCGGGCCGGGCAGCGCGATGTACGGCGTGAGTTTGTAGCCGCGCGCGCGCAGCAGGGCAAGCAGGCCATCCGGGCCGGCGAGGTGTGCGGCACCGACTACGATCAACTGTGAATCGCTGCCATCGATCGCCTGAATCAGCTTGGGCATCCACGCGCGATTGCGGCCGGCCAGCAGATGTTCGTAAAGATCGGGATAACCGCGCTTCAAATCCGCAACCAGTTTTTCGATTACCGCGAAATCATCCTTGCGCCAGGCTTTGAGCAATTGCTGCGGCTCCGCGGCCGAATCTTTCGCGCTTTCTTCGAGCGTCGATTGCAACAGATGCCGCGACACCGCGTCCGGCATTTCCGTGAACAGCGCAATGTGCGCGGCGGGCGGCTCGAACCAGCGCACCGGTTTGCCATCGTCCTGTGCGCTGGCATAAAGCTGTTCGTCGAGACCATTTTCGCCAGTGAATCCGGCGCGCTGATAGCTCAGCACATCCAGCGTCAAGGCGCAGAACCACGGCTTGAACGGCGCGCAAGCGTCGGTCTTGATGCCGAGGCTGCTCATGTATTTCTGCAGCTTTTCATACAGCGGTGCGCCGATCTCAGCCTTGAGTCCACGCGCCGAATGCGCCGAAGTCATCATGCCGACCTGCACTTCCGGAGCGGTGATGGCGCCGAGATCGGTTTCAAAAATCAGGCCTTCGGCGGATTCGTAAAGATCGTCGATGCCGGGCGGAATCAGATTCTCGACCTGCGGCAGCAGATGCACCGAACCGAGCAGGAACTGCCGGGTTTTCGGCCCCTGGATTTCCCAGGCGAACGGCGCATTGGCGTCGGCGATGGCGGAACCGGCCAGCAGTACAACGAGTACGGCGAGCAGCCATTTCATGCGCTTTGCGCCGACGTATGTGTGATGCCAGAACTTCATCGCGGATTTTCAGCCTGAATTTCAGATTCGGTTTCCGACTGGGCGTCTGGCCGGAATCCTGGCAGGGTTTCCGACGGGCGATGAGTTGCCGGCGAGATCAGCCAATCCGCATCGGACGCAGCGTCGTCCATGCCATCCAGCCCGGCAAAATCGAATAGCTGACGATCGGCCAGCTGGCTCGGTTCGATGTTCTGCATCGCGGCGAAAATATTTTCGGTTCGGCCGGGATGCGTGCGCTCCCAATCGTCCAGCATGCGGCGCACCTGCTTGCGCTGCAGCTGTTCCTGCGAGCCGCAAAGATTACAGGGAATGATCGGAAATCCGCGCATTTCCGCGTGCTCGACGATATCCGCTTCGCGCGCATAGGCCAGCGGCCGGATGACGATGTGCTTGCCGTTGTCCGACTTCAATTTCGGCGGCATCGCTTTCAGCTTGCCGCCAAAAAAAAGGTTCAGGAAGAACGTCTCGACGATGTCGTCGCGGTGATGGCCGAGCGCAATCTTGTTGAAGCCATGCGCTTCGGCGTAGTGATACAGCGCGCCGCGCCGCAGCCGCGAACACAGACTGCACATGGTCTTGCCTTCTGGAATCACACGCTTGACGACCGAGTAAGTGTCCTGCTCGATCTGGCGGAATTCGACGCCGCGCTCCGCGCAATAACGCGGCAGCACTTCGGCCGGAAAATCCGGCTGCTTCTGATCCAGATTGACCGCGACGAGTTCGAAATCGACCGGCGCGGACTCGCGCAACAACAGCAAGATGTCGAGCATGGTGTAGCTGTCTTTTCCGCCAGACAAACAAACCATCACCCGATCGCCGGACGCGATCATGCGGAAATCCTGAATCGCCTGACCGACCTGCCGGCGCAGGCGCTTGATGCGCTTGTTCGATTCCTGCCGCGCGCGCGGCAGGGAATTAGTCTGCACAGTTTCGAGGTCTGGGTTCATCGTTTCAGTTGGCGTCTTCGCGCACGTAAGTGCGCTCCTTCAAGCGCATGGCGAAGAAGATGAACAGCACGGCGATCCCGCCCATCAGCGCGGCAAAGAACAGAAAATACATCGGCCCGACCAGCGCATAAGTGGAAACCTCCGCCTTCATCGCATCCGTCGCACCCTCGCTGACCACGGACTTGCGATCGACCTTGTCCAGCAATTTCACGCGATGCGCAGCGGTATCGATTTCGCCGATCAGGTAGGTGCCTTCCAGTGGTTCGGTCTTGCCGTCGATGCCGGTGGTCTTGATGCCTGCGGTTGCGGCGAGGTCAATCTTCTGGCCGGTGACGAAGCCATCGACTTTATCCAGCGTCACCCAGGTCTCCGCGCCGGTTTCGATCTGGCTCGCGTGCAGCGGCCGCACCATCAAATCGTTCACCGTGGCCGTGAGCGCGTTGCCGACGCTGGTCGAGAGCAGGAACAAGCTCATGACGAAACTCTTCATCACCGGCGGCGCCTGCTTGTAGCTGTATTCGAGGCCGGTGATCGACACCAGCACTTCGGAAGCGCTCAGCACGCCGTACGCCGTGATCTGCCACCACAGACTGACGACATGCCCGTTCTGGATGCGCTGCTCGATCCACGCGACGATCACGAACGAAGCCGCGGTAATGAAGAAACCCACGCCGATCTTGCGCAGCGGCGTGATCCTCACGAAGCGCCCGATCAGCGGATAAATGCCGAAGGTGAAGATCGGAATCATCACCAGAATGTAGAGACCGTTCACTACCTGCAGCTGCGCGGGCAGCATTTCGTAAGTCGCCAGATTGGCGAGGCCGGGCACGCCAGCCAGGAAACCGAACAGGTGCTTATCCATCAGCCCGGACTGCGCCTGCACCGTCCAGCTGTTGCCGTTGCTCTGATCCCACAGCGCCCAGAAAATGGCGATGAACAGATACAGCAGGCTCAGGCGGCCGACCACGCTCAGGCCTTCGCCCGTAAACGAACGCTCCAGCCATTGCACCAGCTCGATCGGCAGCCGTTTGCGCACGCCGGTTTTCAGGCAGACGACGACGGCGATCGCCAGCTGCAACAGCATCGTGAACAGCGCGAAAAGGAAGTTGTGCGTGATGTTGAAGATCACGACCGAAACCGCCAGCATCGCCATGAATACCGCGATGAAGCCGAGCGGCTTGAGGCCCGGATTTTTCATCGCCGCAGGCACTACCGCGAACTGCTTGCGGCCCATCCAGAACACGAGCGTGGCAAGCGCCATCATCACCGCCGGCATGCCGAACGCCCATTTCGGGCCGTAGTTCGGGCGATCGAGCAGCTCGGGGCAGAAGTAGATGGAGATCGACGAGCCGAGGTTGATCGAGAAATAGAAGTACGAAAACGCCCGCTCGATCAGGTGCTGGTTGGCGGAAGTGAACTGGTCGCCGACGTTGGTGGACACACAGGGCTTGATACCGCCGGTGCCGAACGCCATCAGGAACATGCCGATTACCAGCGTCTCCGCCGTGCCGCCCAGCGCGAGCAGCGTGCAGCCGGCGATGTAGACGAGCGAAAACCAGATGATGGTTTTGAACTTCGCCAGAAAGATGTCCGAGACCATCGCGCCCAGCAGCGGAAAAAAATACGCGGCGGACTTGAACATGGCCTGCCAGCTGGTCGCCTTCGCATCGCCGAAGTGCAGGAACTGGATCATGTACTGCACGAGAATCGCGTTGACGCCGTAATAGCAAAACCGCTCGGCGAACTCGTTGACGACGATGAACGGAATGCCGGACGGCATGCGCGCCGTGTTATCGGCGCTGATGGAAGTTGAATTCATGGCAAAGGAAATTTGGAATTGGGCGCAACATAAGCCATACGCAAGCAGCGTGCGAGCCGGCGGCGCGGTCTTCTGCGGTTACAGGTGCAAGGCTAGACTTGCAGCCAGAACGTCACCGGGCCGTCGTTGACCAGGCTGACCTGCATGTCCGCACCGAAATTTCCGCTGCTGACGCGCGGCCATGCGCGTTGCGCTTCGCTCACCAGAAACTCGAACAACTGGCGCCCGAGTTGTGGATCAGCAGCCGAGGTGAAGCTGGCACGTGTGCCGCTGCGGGTGTCGGCGGCGAGGGTGAATTGCGGCACCAGCAGCAAGCCGGCGTTATCCGCGGCGAGATCGCGCAGGCTGCGATTCATCCGGCCTTGGTCATCCGCAAACACGCGATAGCCGAGCAGCCTTTGCAGCAGCCGCGCGGCACTCGCTTCGGTGTCGTGCGGTTGCACGCCCACCAGCACTAGCAGGCCGGCGCCGATTTCGGCGATGCGCTGCTGCTCGACATCGACTGCGGCATGACGCACGCGCTGGAGCAATCCGATCATGGCCTGAGCTGATGAATAATGGGCGGATGCAAACTTTACTGCGCTGGACGCTGATCGCAATCGGTGCGCTGCCTTTGGCGGTGCTGCACGGTTTCGGCTGGCTGCTCGGCAATCTGCTGTGGCTGCTGCCGAACAAGCTGAAGCGGATTACGCAGTTGCATCTCGAACGCTGTTTTCCGCAGTGGCCGCAGGCGCAGCGCAATCGCGTTGCGCGGCGCAGTTTGATCGAAAGCGCGAAAGCCGTGGCCGAGGCGCCGGCGATCTGGTTTGGCTCGCAGCGGCGTTTGCGGCGCTGGCTCGATGATGAAAATACACAAACGCAAGTGCGCGCACTGCTGGCCGATGGCAAGGGCGTAATCCTGCTCACACCGCACCTCGGCAGTTGGGAAATCGCCGGACAATTCCTTGCCGCGATCGACGATCTTACGCTGCTGTACAAACCGCAAAAAGGCGCAAGCAATGCTGTAATTCTGAGCGGCCGCGCGCGCAATCCCAAAGCGCGTCCGGTGCCGACCAGCGCTGCGGGCGTGAAAGAACTGCTTGGCGCATTGCGGCGCGGCGAGATGATCGGCATCTTGCCGGATCACGATCCGCCGGAATCTTCCAGCACGCGCTTCGCGCCGCTGTTTGGCATGCCAGCCAACACAATGGATCTGGTCGGCAAACTCGCATCGAGAATAAAGGCACCGGTGTGGTTGATCGTGGCCGAACGGCTGCCGTGGGCGCGTGGCTTTCGATTTCATCTGCAGGTTGTTCCAGCTGAAATCACCGATCCCGAGCGCGGCACGCGGGTGTTGAATCAGGCGCTGGAGACCTGCATCGCGCGCTGGCCGCAGCAATACTGGTGGAGCTACAAGCGCTATCGCCGGCAACCGCCGGGCGCGGTCGATTTTTATCGGGATATTTAGGGCCTGTTAACCCTTACTTTGATTGCTGCGTTGCGAGTCAAAAGCGTGCCCGGCAAGGCGCCCGCCGCCGCGAATAGTCGTTCTATTCGCAAGGGGTGCAACGCCGCGGGGGCGCTTTTGGCGGCAACCCTTCGGGGCGGGAACCCCCAATAGTGAGTTGGATGCCCGCTGCGGCTTGGTTCATCGCGCCGATGGAACCAACATCGCCGCTTTTCTCTCATTGCATCCATCAAAAATGATCTCCGCCGCAGCGATTAAAGTCGGGGTTAACAGGCCACACCCAAGCTCACAGCAAGCTTACTTTCGGGCACAACGCTCATCCGTAGACTAGCCGCGAAATCGCGCCGCGCGGAACTCGCGTTTGAAGATTGAGTCCAAGTGCGCTGGTTCTCCTCAAAACTTAAACCATCGGGTCGGCTCAACTTAAAATGGATAACGTAACCCTGATCGAAGCGCGCGATCTGTCACGGCGCTACGGCGCAAACACCGCCGTCGGCGGCCTCAATCTGACTTTGCGCAAAGGTGAAATTCTTGGCCTGCTCGGTCCCAACGGCGCCGGCAAATCGACCACGCTGAAAATGCTGGCGGGCTGCCTCGCACCGAGCAGCGGCAGCGTACGGATCAACGGCATCGATATCGCCGAAGATCCGAAAGCGGCGAAAGCGCATCTGGGTTATCTGCCCGAGCAGCCGCCGGTGTATCCGGAACTCACCGTCAACGAATACCTGCGCTACGCCGCCGGCCTGCATGGCGTGCCGGCGATCGAGCGTTTCGCGGCGGTGAAGCGCGCGAAAGAATCCTGCGGTTTGAGCGATGTCGCCGAGCGTTTGATCGGCAATCTGTCGAAGGGTTATCAGCAGCGCGTCGGCATCGCGCAGGCCATCATCCATCAGCCCAATGTGGTGATTCTGGATGAACCCACGGTCGGTCTTGATCCCAACCAGATCCGCGAAATCCGCGCGCTGATCGCCACGCTCGGGCAGCAGCACAGCGTGATTTTATCGAGCCACATCCTGCCGGAAATCCAGGCAGTTTGCGGCCGCGTGATGATCATCAACAAAGGTCGCGCGGTTTACAACGAGGCGGTGGATCAGACGCCTCGGATCAGCAGCATCATTCTCGGCCTGAAGCGCGCACCGGATGCAGCGGCGCTGAAAAACATCGCCGGCGTCACCCAGGTGCAGGCGCTGCCGAGTGGACTCTTGCGGCTGAGCGTCGCTGCCGATGCCGATCCGCGCGAAGTACTGGCCGACGCCGCTGCCAGCAATCATTGGGGTTTATTCGAGTTGCGCGCAGAAGGCAAGACGCTGGAAGAAGTGTTCGTCGAACTCACCTCCGGCGAAATCACCGTACATGAATCGCCAGAAAAATCATTGAAGGAAGCCGCATGAGCACGCCGTTTTCGACCATCAGCACCATCGCCAGCGCCGAAGCGCGCCGCATTTTCGTCTCGCCGCTGGCCTGGGCGGTGCTCGCGGTGATGCAACTTATCTTCGGTTTCGTCTTCATCAACATGCTGGTGGACTACGCTCGCAATGCGTCGATGTCCGGCCAGTTTATGGGGGTCGCGGATTACATCGGCGGCGGCCTTTACGGCTTTGCCACCATCATCCTGTTGCTGGTGATGCCGCTGCTGACGATGCGCATGTTTTCCGAGGAGCGCAAAAGCGGAACGCTGACCTTGCTGCTGTCTTCGCCGGCTTCGCTGATCGAAATCGTGCTCGGCAAATTCTTCGGCCTGTTTGCGTTCATGCTGGCGACCATCGCCTTGCTCGGGCTGATGCCGCTGACGCTGCTGTCCGGCACGCATCTGGATGTTGGCCGTATCGCCGCCGGACTGCTCGGTTTACTGTTGATGATGATGTCGTTCGGCGCCGCCGGGCTATTCGTTTCGACACTCACCAAGGAACCCACTATCGCCGCAGTCGGCGGCTTCGGCCTGCTGCTCGCGGTGTGGCTGATCCAGATTGTCGGCAATCAGCCGGTGCCGTTCGCGGCGTTTTTTTCGTACCTCTCGCTGATCGGCCATTTCGAGAGCCTGCGCCGCGGTATTTTCAATTCCGCCGACGTCATCTATTACCTTTTGTTCACCGCATTTTTCCTATGGCTTGCCGTGTTGCGGCTGGACATGGAACGCAACTGATCTGCGCACGACAAACGCCATGAATAAATCACAAAAGTTGTTGCAGCAGCTGGTCAATGGCTTGCTGATCGCTATCGTTATCGGCCTGCTCGGCTGGCTCTCGGTGCATTACAAGATCGAAGCCGACTGGACTGCGAACCATCGCAATACGCTCACCGCCGGCAGTCAGAAATTGCTCAAGCAGCTGAGCGGCCCGATCAAGTTCGTCGACTTCGATTACGCCAACGCGGAAACCAAACCCGACGTGCAGCAATGGGTCGATCGCTATCATCATTTCAAGAGCGATGTGAGCGTCGAGTTCGTCGATCCCTCGCGCGAGCCGGGCAAGGTCAAGGAATATGACGTTCAGCAGCCGGGCGAAGTGGTGCTGGAATATCAGGGCCGGCGCGAGCATCTGCGTTCGCTCAGCGAGCCGGTGATCACCGCTGCGCTGCAGCGGATGACGGATTCCGAAGAGCATTTCATCGTGTTCCTGCAGGGTCATGGCGAACGCTCGCTGGAAGCGGATGGCAAGGACACTTCGTTCGATCAGTTCGTCGCAGCGCTGAAGGACAAGGGCCTGAAAGCCGAGCCGCTGAATCTGGTGAAGACGCCGAAAATTCCGGACAACGCTTCGGCGCTAGTGATTGCCAGCCCGACGCAGAAGCTGCTCGATGGCGAGATCAAGATCATCAACGATTGGGTGGCCGGCGGCGGCAATCTGCTGTGGCTGACCGATCCGGATCAAGCGACCGGGCTGGATGCGTTGGCGAAAACGCTCGACATCACCTGGCTCAACGGCTTTGCGGTTTTCCCGGATTATCAGGCGCTCGGCACCGGCAGCCCCGGCGTTTATGTGGCCACCGACTATCCGCCGAATCCGGTCACCGAGGGCTTCACCGAGATCACCGCATATCCGCTGACGCGCGCGCTGGAGTGGAACAAGGATGCCGCCAAAGCCGCCGGCTGGAATGTGCAGCCGCTGTTGACCACGAACGAAAACGCCTGGCTCGAAACCGGCAAGATGCAAGGCGAAATCAAGTTCGACGAAAAGGACGGCGACAAGCCTGGTCCGCTTACGCTCGGCCTGACGTTGACGCGCGAAATCAAGACGCCGGCTGCTGCGGAAACTTCGGCAGACGCCGCGGCGAAGCCGGATGCCGCCAAGCCCGCAGCGACGCGTACCCAGCGCGTTGTGCTGATTGGCGATTCCGATTTCCTCAGCGATGCCGATCTGCCGGCGCTGGGCAACAAGCAGCTGGGCTTGAACGTCATTCAATGGCTCGCCTCGCGCGACGCGCAGCTGAATATCGACGTGCCGAAAGCGCCGGATTCGCAGCTGTTCCTGCCCGGCTGGGCGACCTGGCTGATCGGCCTTGGCTACACCTTCGTGTTGCCCGCACTGCTGCTCGGCTATGGCGTCACCCGCTGGCTGGTGCGGCGGCGCAAGTAATCGCAGTCGGGAACCGATGATGAAACACAAGCAGCTCAATCTGATCCTTGGCGTGCTGGCAATGCTGATGCTTGGCGGCGTTTTGCTGACGCAGAAAAAGGCGGCGGATACAGCCTCCGCGTCGAAGCCGCTGACCTCGCTCGCGCCCGATGCAGTCGACAAGATTGCGATCAGGCATCCCGATAAACCGGAAGTCGATCTCGAAAAGAAGAACGGTACCTGGTCGCTGACCGCACCGGTTGCGATTGCGGCGGATCCGTTCGAGGTGAAGTCGTTAACCGATCTGGCCAGCGCAAAAGTAAGCTCGACGATCGACGATCTGGCTGCGGTGAAATTGAAGGATTTCGGGCTTGATCCTCCGGCGTATCAAATCTCCTTGAATGGCCAGACCCTGGAATTCGGCGGCACCGAGCCGCTGCGCTATCAGCGTTATGTAAAAACCGATGGCCACATCGCGCTGATTGACGACCCGCAAGGTACCGCGCTCGACGGCAGTTATGCCGGTCTGGTTTCCAAGCGTCTGCTGCCGGAAGGCGCAGAGATCGCCAAGATCGAAGTGCCCGGTCTGGTGGTTACGCGCGCGACGACTGGCCCTGGCTGGACTTCATCGCCTGCCGATACCGCGGCTTCGTCGGATCGTCTGCAGAAATTCGCAGATGGCTGGCGCGAGGCCCGTTCGATCTGGAACCAGGGCGTATCGAAGATGGAAACGCCGGCTAAAAATCCCGAGACGGCGACGGTCACGCTGAAAGACGGCAGCACGCTGGCGTTCCAGATTGCTGCGCGCGATCCGCAGCTGGTGCTGGAGCGCAGCGATCTACAGCTGCGTTACAACCTGCCGAAAACCGCGATCGATCAGCTGTTGAAATTGCCGGCATTGCCGGGCGCCGATAAAGCGGCGGATGCTGCAGGCGCAACGCCGGTAGACAAAAGCGGAACGCAACCGGCACCCTGACGCGGTGCCCGAACTGCCCGAAGTTGAAACCATCCGTCGCGGCGTGGCGACGATGGTATTGGACCATACCATCGTCGCAGTGACCGTGCGGGAGCCGCGTCTGCGCTGGCCGATTCCGCCGGATTTTGCCAGCTACGCGCGCGGCAAGCGCATCCAGGCGGTGGCGCGTCGTGGCAAATATCTGATCTTCGATCTCGGCGGCGATCGGCTGATTATCCATCTCGGCATGTCGGGGCGTTTGTTCGTGGTCAGCGATGCGGCTGCACCGCGCAAACACGATCATGTCGATTTCGAGCTGGCCGATGATCGTGGCGACATGCTGCGATTGCGCTTTCACGATCCACGCCGCTTCGGCGCCGTGCTGCCGTGGCCGCAAGCGCAGGCTGAGCACCCGTTGATTCAAGGCATGGGGCCGGAACCGTTCGGCGAGGAGTTTTCCGGCGAGTATCTATTCCTGATGTCGCGCGGGCGCAGCGCGCCGGTGAAGAATTTCGTGATGGATGGCCGCGTTGTCGTCGGCGTCGGAAACATTTATGCGAGCGAGGCCTTGTTCCGCGCCGGCATTCGTCCCGGCACGGCTGCGGGTCGCGTCACCCGCGCACGTTATTTGAAACTCGCTGAAGCGATATTGGAGGTACTGAGCATCGCCATCGAAGCCGGCGGTACTACGCTGCGGGACTTCGCCAACGCCAAAGGCGAGGCCGGCTATTTTCAGCAGGATTTGATGGTCTATGGACGCGAGGGCGCGGATTGCCGCGTCTGCGGCGCGACGATTCGCCGCCTCGTCATCGGGCAGCGTTCGAGTTTTTTTTGCCCGGAGTGCCAACGTTGAACAGGCGACCTTAAGCCAGCGCTGCGCTGCAAGGAAACAGTCGCCGGCTTCAGTTCAAAACGCGCGGAATCGCCAGTCGAAACGGTTCGATCATCGCGTCGAAATTCTGGCCTTCGGCCGTCACCATCTGGAAGCTGCCGTGCATCGTTCCCACCGGCGTGGTGAGCGGGCAGCCGCTGGTGTACTGAAATTCCTCGCCGGGTTTCAATGTCGGCTGATAGCCGACTACGCCGGGGCCGCGCACTTCCTCGGTGTGGCCTTCGCCGTTGGTGATGATCCAGTGCCGCGAAATCAGCTGCACAGTCTCATTGCCCTGATTGCGGATGCTGATGTGATACGCGAATAAATAATGCTGATTCGCAGGATCGCTCTGTTCGACAACATAGCGCGGCTGCACTTTGATACGGACGTCTCGGGTGACGGTTTCGCTCATGCAGTCCTTGCGCTCACATGAAACCGGCTTGCAGCTGCGCTTCTTCGCTCATCATATCGCGCGTCCACGGCGGGTCGAAAACCAGTTCGACATCCGCTTCGCCGACGCCGGGCACGCGCAGCGCCTTGTCCCTCACGTCCGCCACCAGAACTTCGCCCATGCCGCAGCCGGGCGCGGTCAAGGTCATTTTCACGCGGGCTTTCCAGCGTTTGTCCGCGTTAGCTTCGAGGCGGCATTCGTAGATCAGGCCGAGGTCGACGATGTTGATCGGAATTTCCGGGTCGTAGCAGGTTTTCAGCTGCGTCCATACCGCCGCTTCGACCTCGGCTTCGCTGGCATCCGCTGCGAGTTCCGGCGCGGCATCGATCTCTCGCCCGATGGCGTCGGCATCCTTGCCTTCGAGCCGGAACAAATGGCCTTGCACCTGCACGGTGTAGCTGCCACCAAGCGCTTGCGTGATCACCGCTTCGGCACCTGCGGGCAGTTCCACCTTGGTGCCGGCGGGAATCAGCGTGCCCACGACATCGCGCGTGAGCGTGGCAACTTGTTCGGAGTACATGGAGGGAACGATAAGGGCGCTCGGGCCGTGATTAAAGATCGGATAAGGTCGGATGACGTTTCATCCGGAAACGATACATCCGGTTGCTGATCTTAAACGTGCGGCGCCGTCGCTGCAGGGCTGTACCTCTGCGGCGGCGCGCGGCTTGGGCTTGCTGACGGAGGTGAATGCTTGCAGGATGCCGCTTCCACAACGTCCCGACGATCCTGCCATGAATGCATTTTTCCTTCGATGCGGTCTGCTCATTTTCATCGGCACCGGCATTGGTGCTGCGATTGCGGACAACGCGCCGGATCGCCGCACGGTCAGCGTCAATGGTCGAGGCGAAGTGCTGGCGACGCCGGATCGCGCACGGCTTGCGATGAGCGTCGAAGTGATTCGCCCGGACCTGCGTGCAGCGCAGACCGAGGCCAACCGCATCGTGCGTGAATATCTCGGCAGCGCGCATGCGCTGGGTGCCAAGGACGAAGATATTTCCACCGCGGGTTTGAGCATTCGCGCCGAATACGATTACTCCGGCAAGAACGGCCGCAAATTTGTCGGTTATCACGTCAGCCGCGGGCTGCAGGTGGTGGTGCGCGATCTCGACAAGATCGGCGACTTCCTGCTGCGTGCCACCGATGCCGGCATCAATAGTGTTTCCGATCCGCAGCTGGAATCCTCCAAGGCTGAGGATTACCAACGCCAAGCGCTGGCGAAGGCGGCGACGGATGCGCGCGAGAAAGCGCAGGTGCTGGCGGATACGCTGGACGTCAAACTCGGCGCGGTGCATACCTTGAATGCCAGCGTTGATTTCGAATCGCCGTCGCCGCCGCGCCCGATGATGATGAAAGTCGCGGCCTTGGCTCAAGAGCCCGACGGCAATACCGAAATGGGTTTTTCCGCTGGTCAGTTGCATTATTCGGCAACGCTTTCGGCAGAGTTCGATCTGCTGGTGCCTTGATGGCGACGAGGTTCGTGAGCTTGTTTTATTGCGCTCAAAACTCGAACGAGTTCCGCGGCCGCGCCAATGTTCACTCGCGCGTCGGTGATTCCATAATCTCGCAGAATGTGCTTATTTTCGGCGTCGATGAGATAATCACCCGCTTTCCGCTGGCGTTTTCCGACCCGACGAAGTTCTGAGCAGTGCAGAAAGCCCATCCCACAGCCGAATCCCGATCGCGCAAGACGACTCCGCTCGTCGGTATCATCATGGGCTCACGCTCGGATTGGGAAACGATGGCGCACGCCGCCGCCAAGCTGGATGAACTCGGCGTGCCTTACGAAAACCGCGTGGTGTCAGCGCATCGCACACCCGACCTGCTGTTTGACTATGCGTCCAAGGCTGTTCAGCGCGGTCTCTGCGTGATCATTGCCGGTGCTGGCGGTGCTGCGCATCTGCCCGGCATGGTGGCCGCAAAAACGCGGCTGCCGGTGCTGGGCGTTCCGGTGCAATCGAAAGCGCTGAATGGTCTTGATTCGCTGTTGTCGATCGTGCAAATGCCTGCGGGAGTTCCGGTCGCAACGCTGGCGATCGGCACTTCGGGAGCGGCCAATGCAGGCTTGCTGGCGTGCGCAATTCTTGCCTTGCAGGACGCCGCGCTGGCACAACGTCTGGAGGCGTTCCGCGCAGCACAAACGGCTCGCGTACTGGAAGATG
>CAJCJH010000044.1 GCA_903970615.1 Rhodospirillales bacterium | reverse complement strand
GGCGCGGCAAACCGCTCAGGTAAACCCCGCTCGCCGGTGCCGCCGCTGTTGGATTCATCGCCATACGCCAAGACTAAAGCGTGTTTCAGGATTAGGCCAGTGGTCGGGCGTTAATTTCTGAGTGCGGCCAGGCCGAACTCAATCATGCAGCCGGGGCGGCGCTCTCTTTCTCGCAGGCAGACCCTAAATGATCGTTCACAAAATCGGCCGAGTTCTCTATAATCCTTTTGGCCGCTGCATTATCGGCCTCGAAAATCAGTAAACCGTGTGCCATTTCGAGCGCGTCCTTGCAACGGCCGAGCCTTGAAGCGAGCGGCATTGCGTAGCGCAGCATCTCGAATCTCCCGGAATCTGGAAGCAGTTCAACCTTCCACCAGCGCATGCCGTCATCGAACACCAGCGAGAACGCTTGATCTAGCTTGCCTTGTTTTTCCAATATGGCGGCGAGATCAAGCCTGGCAGTGGTGTCGAGCGGATCCCGTAGCAGCGCATTGCGGAAGAGCTCTGCTGCATCATGCGGCAGCGCAGGCGGGAGCACACTGGTCGCTGCCGGGTACTTCTGAATCAACTCGCCCAGCTGTCGGTATGGATATCCAATAACAGGCGCACGCATAACGATATCGGATAACTCGCTTGCTGCCAGCCGGGCGCTATTCGCCGACTTTGCGGTATCCGCAGCGTCTTGAGCGGAGGTTGTATAGAGAGTAACCAACCAATTCCTGGCTGGAAGGTATGACGGCTGCGTCGCCGCTAGCAATGAGGCGTAGGGGGCTGTCAAGCGAGATTCAACCTCGGCTCGTTTGCATATCTGGAGTTGACACTTCCCCTCGGTCAATTCCACAAAACCGGCTTGCAGTCCCAGAGTCGCCACGATGAAAACCAGCGCGCATATCGCCAGTGTCAATTTCAGCCGGAGAGATGGTAATTTAAGTTTGAACCCTCCCAGCCCGATCGGAAATAGGATGTCGAGGCGCGCCAGATAAAAACCTGCCAGCATCGATAAGGGCGCTGCGTAAAAAATAAAATTAGGTAGCGCGTGGATAAAAAGACCCAAAAGTCCGCAGCTCAGTCCGGCTGCCTCTACGAACGATTTATGTCCAATTAGCCTTACCGAATGCTTCCATAACCAATAGACCCGCCAAGCGCTCAAGCCGGCCAAAGCCAGTAGCAGAGAAGCGAGTAAGGGACCACCCTCGAGCAGGAATTGTGCGTAATCGTTATGGAGCAACTCGCCGCCACTGCTAATCTCGTGCGGGCTACGTACGGCCGGGTAGAGCAACTTGAAAGCCCCCAGCCCGATGCCTGTGAGAGGATGATGCTGCTGATAGATCGTCCAGGCAGATCGAAGCATCTCCACTCGGTCGCTGATCGACTGATCTCCGCTCGCGCCCTGCACCCGCGACAGCAGCCGTTGATCACCGGGTAACAGATCGCTGAGAGGAGATACTGCAACAAGCCCAACGACGACGAATCCCGCCAGCACGTAAGCCTGCGGGGATTGTCGGCCAAGAATGAGAGTCAAAACCGCAAGGGTCGCCGCGAATGAAATCAGGCCAGCGCGCGAAGCAGTTGTCACCAGAACAGCGAGTCCAGCCAGGACGAATAAACCATTGCCACTCAGAAATACTTGCTGCCAGGTCTGGCCGTCCATTTTTTTTCGGAATGCCAACGAAATAGCAGGCAACAGCATTACATTGCAGAAAGCAGCCAGAATATTGAAATCGACAAAAACAGAAGTGGTGCGATTCCGCCAGATTGCAAATTCAAGGATCGCAAGTCCCATAACAACTGCAGCCATTATCTTGATCAGGAAAAAGCTTTGCTCCCAAATCTTCTCGTTACTCGCGCAGCATGCGAGCGCTAAATAACCCAAGGGAAGCGAAACAAGATATGCCCCCACTTGGAAACTGATGAAGGGAGCTACGCTGAAAGGAATGGAGATCGCAATCCAGAGAAAGTATACGACCAATGTTCCGCCAACAGGGCTGATGATGATCGAGTCGGCCGGGTTTGTCCTGTCCGCAGTAATGCTGACCAGAATAGAAACGATCAAAAACAAAAGTGCGGCAAAAAGCCCGATCGTTTCGACTCCGCCGTTGAAGTGCAGTGCCGCATAAAAAGCAGCTGCGAGCGACGTTACGAGGATTGTATTTTTCATTGAATAACGTCGCCAGAAATGGCTTACGGGTGGGCAGTTACAGCACAAAATTTTAGATCAAAGCAGACTCGCAGCCGAGGTTTGTCTGCAAGTTGCCGGCACATATTTATAAAGGTTGGCGTTGCTGACATAGCATGCCCACGCAACCTGATTCTTCGGCACCGAAGAAGCCACCAAGGCTCCGTTGGCGACATTGCCATCGAAAGGCACTACGGTAATCACCACACCTCCAGCCTGTGAAGTCGTGGTCAATGTAATCACTCCATTCGGATCTACGGATACCGACTGAAGGTTCTGCGTTGACGTGGGTGAAATATAAGAGTTGCCAAAGTTTGAAACACCATTTGCCGCATTTTCAACAATAATGGTCTCGGCATAATCAACGGCGACCATAGCTTCACTCACCCGCGAGCGGACCACATAATCCTGATAAGCGGGCAATGCGATCGCGGCCAGAATGCCGATGATTGCAATCACAATCATCAATTCGATAAGAGTGAAGCCCTGCTGTATCTTTTTCATGACGTGCGCTCACGAACAGCGTTACCACATATGGAAACGCCGCCCGATTTAATGGGCGGCGTCGGGCGGCAATGACTACCTATTCCTTTACGAAATACTTAAGCTTACAAATGACGACTCTGCAGTATTATCGTTAGTGATTTTGTAGTCGTAGCGACCAAATTAGACAAGAGTCCGAGGATTAGTTAAGTGCGGGGGTAGTCTGGCGGAAATTTGCCGGTACATATTTATAATTGGCTGCATTGGCGATTGAGCAGCCCCATACGATTTGATTCGCGGGAGGTGACCCTATGCTCAGAGCTGTCGAGAGTGTCCCATCCCCTGGAGTCATAGTGATGGTCACGTTGCCAGCTTTTGATCCAGTGACAACCGTGATAGCTCCGTTTGCCGAATTGATGCTGGGTGGGTTTGCGATATTTGTTGTGGCTAGGCCCGGGTTATACCCGTTGCCGAAAGCAAGGCCATTAGCAGCATTTTCAGCAACGGTGACTTTCGCTGCATCGAGCGCAACAATCGCTTCCGACACGCGCGAACGCACGATGTAATCCTGATAAGCCGGCAATGCGATGGCGGCCAGAATGCCGATGATCGCAATAACGATCATCAGTTCGATCAGGGTAAAGCCTTGTTGAACCTTCTTCATAAAATTCTCCCAGTGGTTAAGTGAATCAATTGCGATACATCTGCGGGTTGGAGGGAGCAACCGCTGTGCCAGTGATGGATTTCCGAATAAACATAGTCAAAACAAGCCTATGACTAGAGTCGTCGAGTCAATAATCGATTGAGTGCCGCACCGCTTGCGTCGCAGATGGACAAGTTTTGTCAGTCGCGTGTCGCGCCGAATATGTGGAGTGCGCATTTCGTGGCTAAATACGCCGGTTGGCCATTGCAGGTGTGATCCCAAAACGCGCTGAAACGGGCTTTTTCGATCCACCCGGCCCGCGAGCGCGACAGACGGCGCAGATGGAGCTCTGAGCGGTTGATCGCTTATTTGGAAGGCGTTGCGCTAGGAGTGGAAGACCTCACGGATGACCTCTGGGCGTTTTGAGGCGATGGCCAGCAGTGACTGAGCAGCACCCGACGGCTTGCGCCGACCTTGCTCCCACTCCTGCAGCGTCCGGGGCGAAACCCCGAGCGCCCGAGCGAACTGAGATTGCGACAGGCCGGATTTGGCTCTGGCTTGCGTAACCTCCGATAGGGCAACTTGGTGTACACGCCCGTTCTTTCCAGCCTTCATCTCCAGTATGGAGGCCAGCAATTCGGCACCAAGATATCGCTTGGCATCTCGAAGCTTTAACTTTTTTTAGTCATAGGCATTGATCGCCTCCTTGATCTTGACTAATACCTGAGGCGCGATGTTGTCCTGCACGCCCTTGGCATAAATGAGCAGCAAATAAATGCGACCATCTGCCAGTTGGTTGTAGTGGATAACACGCACACCACCACGCTTGCCCATGCCGGCTCTGGACCAACGCACTTTTCGACAGCCGCTGGCGCCAGGGATGACGTCGCCTGCCTCAGGATGTGCGGCGATCCATGCAGCAAGGCGTCCCTCTCATCTTCTGTCCAGTAATCAGCACAAAGCCGAGAGAACGTGGGCGTCTCGATGACGGTGAACGTATACCACTACACGTCTCTGACGTATTTCTGGCAAGCCTTCAGATCGCTTTGGATGATCGTGTATGGCGATAATATTGCCAAGTCTGTCAGCGACAATCGGCAGACAAAACTGGCTTCTAAAAGGATATCGGCAAGCGCTGTCTTGAGGAGGCTCCGGGTTTCGCAGTTGTGTCGGTTCAATCCAGCGCGCGAGCACGCGCGTAACGATTCGTAAAGCGCGCCGCGGGCGGTGATGGCGCCGCCTATCATGCGGGCGCTGCAATCCATCTTGAAAACCATCCGGGGAAATGCAGGAGCGTGGACGATGCAAGCATGCGTGATAGGGCTTCCACCTTTGATGATTCGCGGCGCGAGTGGCCGAAAGTCCCGGCTGCAGGAACAGGCGTTCGGGCGGATCGGCGCCAGCCACTCGCGGTGGCGGAAGCGGGCATCGGCGACATCACTTTTCTGGTGCGGAATGTTGCTCGCGGTGCAGGCGAAGGTGTGTTTTCGGCGCGATATTTCGATTCCCGATCGCTGCTGAAGCTGGCGTTCTCAGCGTCGATTGCGCTGCTGCATCAAAAGCTGCCGCAGATTCCCTTCAAGATAAAACGCTCGTTTCTAGCCGTGCGTAGATCGGGCGCAACGGTGGCGGCGGCTCTGGTGATGAGCCGCAACGATGGCCGCGCGGATCACCTATTGATCGATTGCATCGTGGTGGACCCCAACGAGCGCCGCCGCTCGATCGGCCGCGGCCTGGTTGAATATTGCGTGGCCACGGCCGCGCCTGGCAGTTCGGTGACCTTGTTCTGTACTTCGTATGCGCGCGGAATGAAAAAGATTGCGCACAGCCTGGGTTTCAAGAATGTGCAGAACGCGCAGGTTGTCAACGGTGTGCGGCTGCCGCATCAGTTCACGCTATTGAAGAAGTGAAGCGGGATTCTGGTTATTCGACGAGGCTTTGACTTCGAAATATTACGAAGCGTCGGCGCGAAGATCAGCAGGATAAAAGTGCTGGCTCGATATGGTAATCCGGCAAAAGTAGGCTATGCCCGCCGCTGATGTTGTGACCTGTAATCGGTCTGAATACAGGTCATCGGAGTTTCCCGTGAAAATGGCAACGCAAATCCGCCCCATCAGCTAGCTGAAAGCGCATGCTTCCGAGATCGTTCGGGATTTCGCCCGGCATGGTACGTCGATGGTTATCACGCAGAACGGCGAGGCCAAGGCCGTGATCCAGGATATCCATAGCTATGAGCAAACCCAGGAAACGCTGGCGCTACTGAAAATCCTCGCTCTTGGTCAACAGCAGCTTGCCGATGGCAAAGTGGTTCCGCTCGGTAAAGGCATCGCGCAAATCAAGGCGCGCAGGCGGTCTGCGGAGTGAAATGTGCGGTTGTTTTGACCGCAGGCGCCCTGCTCGATCTAACCGACATTCACGAATTTGTTGAACGACAAGATGGCCTGCCTCGGGCAGACCGATTGCTGGATGCAAGCCATGATGTGCTGGACAAGCTGAGCAATTTTCCTGCACGGGGCGAGTTTCCTCCGGAATTGAGGGCGCTGGGGATCAAGCAATTCCGTCAGGTTCATCACAAACCTTATCGAATGATCTACCAAGTCGGCAATGGCACGGTGATTGTGTTGTTGGTTGCTGACGGTCGAAGGGATATGCAAACGCTACTTCAGCGGCGCCTGCTAACTTAAAGATCAACCACTTCGCCGGATAGTCGTAATCAGCAGAGCGTCGTTCGCGACGGGATATGCGGCATGGAAGTCGTCACGCCAGCGCCGCGGCGCGATGTCCGGCTCGGATTCGGAAAAGTTGTTGAAGCGATTCAAAGGTCTGGACCACCAACGCTGGTTTAGCTAAGATTAGCTAAGCACTCAACAACCGTCCGCAATTCCATGCAAGTCAACATGCACGAAGCCAAATCGCAGCTTTCCGCGTTGGCGGAGCGTGCGCGCAAGGGCGAGCGGGTGATTATCGCCAAGGCCGGCGAGCCGTTCGTGGAATTGATCGCGGTGCGCGAGGAGCGGCCGAAAATCAAGTTCGGCACGCTCAAGGGCAAGATCTGGGTTTCGCCGGATTTCGATAAGCCCGATCCGGAATTGATCGAAAGTTTTTACAACAGCAAGCTGGAGCCGTGACGCCGCTGTTGCTCGACAGCAACGCCCTGTTGTGGGCAGTGCTGGATTCGCCGCGATTGGGCAAAGCCGCACGCAAAACGATGCGCGAGCGAGCGGGTGCAATCTTTTTCAGTCACGCTTCGATCTGGGAATTGGCGATCAAAAGCGCGAGCGGCAAACTGCGCCTCGAAGAGGATTTTGCCGAGGCTGCGGAATCGGCGGGCTTCAGTCTGTTGCCGCTCACGGCGCAACATTGCTGGCAGGCTGCGCACTTGCCGCGGCATCATGCCGATCCGTTCGATCGTTTGATGGTTGCGCAGGCCGAAATCGAAAAGCTGGCGTTCGTGACCAGCGACAAAATACTCGCCATTTATGGCATTACCGTAATCGACGCGGGGCGTTGAGCTGCAAAAATCTGGGCACCCTCGCAGGATCACAATCAACACAGTCGCACTATTTCCGATGGATCAGGATTACAACCCGCAAAAGATCGAACGCGCCGCGCAGGATTTCTGGACGCAGTCGCAAAGCTTCGCCGCGCAGGAAGATGCCGCGCGCGAGAAGTTTTATTGCCTCTCGATGTTCCCGTATCCCAGCGGCAAGCTGCACATGGGCCATGTGCGCAATTACACAATCGGCGATGTCGTCACGCGCTATCAGCGCATGCGCGGCAAGAATGTGTTGCAGCCGATCGGTTTCGATGCGTTCGGCTTGCCGGCCGAAAATGCGGCGATCAAAAATGGCGTGCCGCCGGCGCAGTGGACGTACTCGAATATCGAGACCATGTGCGCGCAGCTCAAGCAGCTCGGCTTCGCCTACGACTGGTCGCGCAAGCTCGCCACCTGCGAGCCGGAATACTATCGCTGGCAGCAATGGTTTTTCATCCAGCTGCTGAAAAAAGGCCTGGTTTACCGCAAGAATTCGCGCGTGAACTGGGACCCGGTGGATCAAACCGTGCTCGCCAACGAGCAGGTGATCGATGGTCGCGGCTGGCGTTCCGGCGCCGTCGTCGAGCAGCGCGAAGTGCCGCAATGGTTCATGAAAATCACCGGCTATGCGGATGAGTTGCTGCACGATCTGGACACGCTCGATCAATGGCCGGATGCGGTGAAAACCATGCAGGCCAACTGGATCGGCCGCAGTCAAGGTCTGGAGATCGATTTCAAACTGGCGGACGGTGCCGCTGCCGCCGGTTATCAACACCTGACTGTTTTCACCACGCGACCGGACACCATTTATGGCGTGACGTTCGTCAGCGTTGCAGCCCAGCATCCGCTCGCACTGGCAGCCGCCCAACGCGATTCCGCGGTGGCGGCTTTCGTCGAAGAAACCCGCCGTGGCGACGTGACCGAAGCGGCGATGGAAACGATGGAGAAACGCGGCGTGCCGCTCGGCGTGGACGTGATTCATCCGCTGACGGCCGAGCGCGTGCCGGTGTGGGCAGCGAATTTCGTGCTGATGAATTACGGCACCGGCGCGGTGATGGCAGTGCCCGCGCACGACGAACGCGACCATGAATTCGCCATCAAGCACGGCTTGCCGATTCGCAAAGTCATCGCTACCGAGGCGGAATTCGCGCTGGAAAAACGCGCGGCCACGCTCGGCAGTTTGTCCGACGAAGACGATTCGACCGAGCAGCCCGCACAGCAAAGTTTGATCGGTGCGATCGAAGCCGCGAGCAGCAACGGTTGCACCACCGAGCGCGGCCTCTGCATAAATTCAGCCGAGTTCGATGGGCTGACTTTCGATGCCGCTTTCGATGCCATTGCTACGAAACTGGAAGCACTCGGCGCCGGTCGCCGGCGCATCAATTACCGGCTGCGCGACTGGGGTGTTTCGCGGCAGCGTTATTGGGGTTGCCCGATTCCGATCATCTATTGCGAAACCTGCGATGCGGTGCCGGTGCCGGAAGATCAATTGCCGGTGCGGCTGCCAGAAAATCTGGTGCCGGATGGCCGCGGCAATCCGCTGCTGCGCACGCCGGAATTCGTCGAATGCAAATGTCCGCAATGCGGCAAACCCGCGCGGCGCGAAACGGATACGTTCGATACCTTCGTCGATTCGTCCTGGTACTTCGCGCGCTTCGCCAGCTTCGGTGCGAACGTGATGATCGATGCGCGCGCGGATTACTGGATGCCGGTGGATATTTATATCGGCGGCATCGAGCATGCGATTCTGCATCTGCTCTACGCACGCTTTTTTGTGAAGCTGATGCGCGATGTTGGCCTCACCGAAATCGCTGAACCTTTCAAGCGCCTGTTAACGCAAGGCATGGTGCTGGCCGAAGCCTACTACCGCATTACCGAAGCCGGCGGCCGCGAATGGATCGCGCCGAAAGATGTCGACGTCGAGCGCGATGCCAAAGGTGCGATCACCCGCGCGGTGCATCGCGCGAGCGGCGAAACGCTGATCGCCGCCGGCATGGGCACGATGAGCAAGTCGAAGAACAACGGCATCGATCCGCAGGATATCATCGATGCGCACGGCGCGGACGCGGTGCGGCTCTACATGATGTTCACCGCGCCGCCGGAACAGACGCTCGAATGGAGCGATGCCGGCATCGAAGGCGCGGGACGTTTTCTGCGGCGGCTGTGGAAGCTGGTGCTGGATCACGTTGAAGCCGGCAATCAGCATGGGTCTTTGTCGACGATCGATACGGCATCGCTCAACTCAGCACAAAAAGACGTGCGCCGCAAACTGCACGACACTCTGGCAAAAGTCGGCGATGATTACGAGCGGCGCTTCAGCTTCAACACCGCGATTGCCGCATGCATGGAGTTGAGCAATTTGCTGCATCGCTTCCGCGATGGTTCGGAGCATGCGCATCCGCAAAGCCGCGCGGTGATGCAGGAAGCCTTGCAGGTGCTGGTGCAAATGCTCGCGCCGATCGTGCCGCATATCGCGCACGAGCTTTGGTCCGCGCTGGGTCATGCCACGCCGGTGATCGATGCACCGTGGCCGCAGGTGGATGCCGGCGCGCGCATTGCGGATTCGGTTGCGCTGGTGGTGCAGATCAATGGCAAGCTGCGCGGCAAGATCGAAGTTCCGGCCGATGCGCTCGACGATCAGGTGATCGCCACCGCACTCGCCGATGTCAACGTGCAAAAATTCATCGCAGGCCAGACCATCCGCAAACAGATCGTCGTCAAGGGCAAGCTGGTCAATTTCGTGGTGGCGGCGTGAAGCGCTGCGCGCAGCGGTTTCTGCATCGCGCGGGCGCGCTCGTCATCGCTAATCTGCTGGCGGGCTGCGGTTTTCATTTCGCCGGACAGGCGCCTTTGCCCGAACCGCTGAAGTCGGTTTATATCGAAGTGATCGATCCGTTCCACGTGACCGTGCCACCGCTGGAAACCGGTCTGCAATCGCGCATCACGCGCAGTGGCGGCGTGGTCAAATCGAAAGCCAGTGCTGCGACTTCGGTGCTGCGCTTGACCAATCTGCAGGAAACGCAGGAAGTGCTTTCGCTCGGTCCCGATGGCAAGGCGATCGAATACCGGCTGGTGTCGCGCGTGACTTACGAATTGCTCAGCGGCAATCGCGTCTTGATCCCGCCGCAGGCGCAGGGGCTCGATCGCACCTACAGCTTCAGCGCAACCCAAATCCTGCCGAAAGAAGCCGAGGAAACGCGGCTGAGTCACTATGTGCAGGACGATCTTGCCGAGGTGATTCTGCTGCGCATCCAGGCGCAATTACGCAAGCATCCGAATGGCATTGCCGAAGACGAATTGCCGGAGGATGCAGCGGCTGCGGAAGGCGCAGCGCCAGACGTGGTCGGCGCCGTCACGCCATCAGTTGCCGCGCCATTAGCGTCAACGGGTGCAGCACCGGCACCGTAAGCCCGCTGCATCGCAGGCCTGCGATCAGGTGCAGCGTGCAGCCGATATTGGCACTGACGATGAAATCCGGTTGCAGCGACTGTGCGGCATCCAGCTTCGGTTGCAGCAGCCGATCCGCCTGCTGCGGATGCGTAACGAACTGCAAGCCCGCCGCGCCGCAGCAGCGCGATGGAGATTCCAGTTCGATCAGGCTGATCTCCGGAATGTGTGCCAGCAGCTCGCGTGTAGCCTGCGCATCGCGGAACACATTTTGTTGCGTGCAGGGCGTATGAATCGCCACGCGCGCGCGCAGTGGTTTCAGCTGCAAGCGACCGGCGCGCGCCAGCAGCACTCGTGCAGGATCGCGTACACGCTGCGCGAAGCGGCGGGCGTCGGCTGAATCGAGCAAGCGGGTGTAGTCGAGCAGGCTGGCGCCACAGCCGCTGGCCATCGAAACGATCGGCGCATCGCCGTTGAACGCGGCGACATTTCTGGCGGCCAGTGCGCGCGCGTTTTGCGGGCGTCCACCATGTTGATCGAGTGCGCCGCAGCAGGTTTGCGCGTTTGGAATTTTCAGATCGAAGCCGCACGCCGCGAACAATCGCGCGGCATCGTCAACGGCTTCGCGTTCGGCGATATCGCTGACGCAGCCGACGAAAAGCTGGACCATATCAGCGGCGTTATCGGTGCTGGATTTGAACGCCGAAAGCTTCCTGTCGGATCGTGAACCCGCAAGTTTCGGCAGCAGGCTTTCGAGCCGCGCGAACCGGCCACGGCCCAGCGCACCCGATCTGCGCACCAGCATTTGCAGGCCACTACGCTGATAGACCTGTAGCAAGCCGCCGATGATGTGGCGCGTAACGCGGTGGCTCAGCAGGAAACTCAAAGGCGCCAGCCAGCGAATGCGTGCGGGATGCAGCGCTGCCATTTGCGCGCGGCTGGCGTCGATCAACACGCCGTAAGGCACTTTCGCGGGACACACCGCTTCGCAGGCGCGGCAGGAAAGGCAGTTGTCCAGATGCTGTTCGAGTTTCGGCGTGGCGGCAAGAAAGCCGGTTGCCAGGCCCTGCATCAAGGCAATGCGGCCGCGCGGTGATTCGGCTTCGTTGCGCGAGTCCAGATAAGTCGGGCAATGCGGCAGGCATAGGCCGCACTTGACGCATAAATCCGCTTCGGCGAGCGGAAAGTCCGGCGCGGGATTTTTTGCGAGGGTGGTCATGCGAGATCAGCAAAGTATCATAGCGATTGGAAACGACGGCTGAATTCCGTTGTCGGTCGAAGGATCGCAGGGATCAATTCAAAAGCCTCAGGGAGTTAAAACAGTGCCATCGTTCATCAAACCGCCAGCCAGGCCGCTGGTAAAAATATCGATCCAATCGTTCGCCCGGTTACTGGCCCAATCATCGGTTCAGTGCGCCGTTGCGCTGCTGACTTCCAGCCCGCTGATGGCATTGGCGCAAGCTGCCGTGCCGGTGGCCGCGCCACCGCCGCCACCGCCGAAATGGAATGGCGATATTTCGCTGGGCTATGTGGATAGCAGCGGCAATTCCAGAGCCAGCTCGCTGAACCTGAAAGCGGACCTGGAATACAAGTCGAATCCGTGGGACAACATGGCGAGCGCTTCGGCATACAAGGCAGATTCGGATGGTGTGAACACCGACGAAAAATATTCGCTCGGCGACAAGCTTTCGTACAACCTCGATCCGAAACAATACGTGTTTGGTCAAGCCAATGTCGACTATGATCATTACGGCCCGATCACGCAGCGTTACGCGAGTTCGGTGGGCTACGGCCGGCATTTCATCAGTACGCCGACGCAGACCTTCGATCTCGATCTGGGTGTCGGTGGTGATCGCCAACGCGAACAGGGTGCTGCGAGTTTTCAGTCCGAGGCAATCGCAACGCTTGACGGGCTATACGTCTGGAAATTCAGCCCGAACAGCCAGTTCAAGCAGACCTTGCGCACGTCCTTTGGCGCGCACAACACGTTCATCGACCCGATCTCAGAATTGAAGCTCACCGTCATCAAGAATTTCTTTGCCTCGATCGATTACGAATTCCGCTATAACAGCGAGACTGCGGCCGGCACGCTGCATACCGATCGCATCGCAACGATCAACGTCGGCTACAACTTTGGTAAACCGCCGGCCGCGCCGGCGCCCTGATTTCAACTGAGTCTTCAATGAGCGAACCGGCCAGCTTCTATCGGCATCATGTTTTTTTCTGCTGCAATCAGCGCGATGGCGGCCGGCCTTGCTGCAACAATAAAAGCGCGACGGCGCTGCGCGATTATTGTAAAAAGCAGGTGGGCAAGGCCGGACTTGCGGGCGCCGGCAAGGTGCGCATCAATCAGGCCGGATGCCTGGATCGATGCGAAGAAGGGCCGGTGGTGGTGATTTATCCCGAAGCGGTGTGGTACCGCTATGCGACCGAGGCCGACATCGACGAAATCATCGAGAGCCACCTGCGCAACGATCAGGTGGTGCAGCGTTTGAAGATCTGATTACGAAGCCGGATCGATACGCGTAGCACTTATCTCATCCGCGCAGCGAGCGAAGGGAATTGGATGCCGTCGGCATGCAAAATATCGAGCGCAGCAGCTTATGAGATGAGCTCTGATTTACCGGGAGGCCACCGTGGCCGGCAAGGCGGCTTGTGCCGGATTATTGTTGCTGAGCCAGCTCAGAATGTCGTAGTAGTTGCGCACATTACTGACGAAATTCACCGCCTCGCGGCCGCGAGCGTAGCCTGCCCGCGTTTGCGTGAACCATTGCGGCCGGCTCAATAGCGGCAGCGCATTGCGCACGTCGAGCCAGCGATCCGGATCGCCACCGCTGGCTGCGACCAGCTGACGTGCATCTTCGAGATGGGAGATGCCCTGATTGTAGGCGGCGAGTGCGAACCAGGTGCGCTCCGGCTGCTTGATCTGCTCCGGCAGCAGCTTCAGGATTTGCGCGAAATAACGCGCGCCGCCGCTGATGCTCTGTGCCGGATCTTGACGATCGGTGACGTTCAGCGAAGCGGCCGTATCTTCGGTCAGCATCATCAGGCCGCGCACGCCGGTGCGGCTGATCGCTTCCGGGTCCCAATGCGATTCCTGATAGCCGATCGCCGCCAGCACGCGCCAGTCCAGACCATATTGTTCCGCGGCGTTGAGGAAGTCCTGCCGGAAACGCGGCAAGCGGTGCGCGATATCTTCCGAGAAGCGTTCCACACCCTGATAATCGAACTCGATCACATGGCCGAAGTAGCGGTCTTTCAGACGCGCCAATTCGGTTGCGCCGAGTTTTTCCAGATAGTTCTGCGTGGCGAGATACAGCGCTTTGTCGGTATCGCCGCGCAAGGCCCAGGCAATCGGCTGCGGCTGCGAAACATCGAACGCAACTCGCAGCGCCGGATAATAACGCTGCTCGATCGCAATCAGCGTGGAGGATGCGACGGTGTAGTCCGTTTCACCCTCGGCGACTTCGTCGAGCAGGTCTTCCTCGCTCAACTCATGCGTGGTGCTCCATCGCAAGTTGGCATGATCGATCGCCAGCTTCTCCAGCAGTGCCGCGCTGCCGCTGCCGCCGACCACGCGCACTTCGCCGTTGAGTTTGTCGAGCGATGCAGGCGGGGATCGATCGGCGCGATAAACCAGCTGTAAAACTTCATTTTGAAAAGCTTGCGTGAAGCGCAGCGGCGCAGCCGGAGTGGTCGTCGATGGCGCGACAGCCGCTACCGCCCCGACGGCAATTCCTCCCGCCGCCAGATCCACTTTCCCAGCCTGCAGCAATTCCAGAGCGCTCTGTGACGACGCCACGAAATGCAGATCGAGCGCTACGCCAAAACGTTGCGCCAGACCTTGCAGCAGATCGCACTCGAAACCGACCGGGCCGTCGGCCGCGTTATAACAAGTGGTCGGGCTTTCCACCATCGCCACGCGCAGATGCTCGGTAGCGAAAACGCGCTGCAAGGCGCTCGGCCGCGGCGAACACGTCGACAGCGCCAGTGCACAGCCCAGCGTGGCGTACAGCGCAAGTTTTCGTCCTCGGGTTAACGGTCTGCTCATTAAGTTACGGGCGCCGAAATTTTTGTCGTGCAGCGATCATCCGCTGCCAAAGACCATAATCCAGCGCCTAGATTCCGCCTTAGTCGCACCCGAAAGCAAGCCGGGCAGTCGTCGCCAGACTTCCGGCTTGCTAAACTACGCAACCGCGGAGAGGTGGCAGAGTGGTCGAATGTACCTGACTCGAAATCAGGCGTACGGCAACGTACCGTGGGTTCGAATCCCACCCTCTCCGCCATAAACCCTAAATTACTGACAATTCTATAAATTTTCAGCGACTATCGGGTTTTATGTCTCCACTTCGTGTCTCCACAGGAGCGCGAAGCGTGTATTTACCCTCCCGATTACGCCGAGACAGCCGTACCGGCATCTACCATTTTCGTCGTGTGATACCCGCTCGATTGCGCGCGGCGGCAGGTCAGCGTGAATGCTGGCAAAGCCTACGCACAAAAGACCCCGTCACCGCTAAACTGCTTGCGTATAAGCTAAATGCTGATTGCGGGGAGGCAGTAGCTATGGCGGGCGGGAAACCAGTCGATATCCGGGAGATGATGGTGAGCTTTCCGGATGGCCCGACGCTAAGCAGCGACAACCCGGCAGAGTTTGCAGCGCTGAAAGATATGGCGTTGGCGCTGACCAAGAAGCTACGCACGACTGCACACGCTACAACGCCACCGCCATCCAGAGAGCCTTATAAATACGGCTCAGACCAGCCCTTTAGAGAGGCTGCGGCTGAATGGTTAACGACGCTCAAGCAGCAGACCATCCCCAAGGCTTTCCAAATCAAAACGAAG